>NZ_JAPYKP010000061.1:0-32282 GCF_037179725.1 Mesorhizobium sp. Cs1321R2N1
AACTCAAACAGTTCCGCCGCGTCGCAACACGATACGACAAGTTGCTCGCCAACTTCATGGGCTTTGTCAAACTTGCCGCTATCGCTATCTGGCTCAGGTAGTTAAATCGTCACTACGCCCTAGGTCAAACATGACGATCGCCATGAACGGGCCGAAGGTGCGCTCGCCGTAAATCGACGTCAGACCGCGACGGTTCATCAGACCGGTCAACGGGTCGGTCATGGTCTCGGCCTTGAGCTCGATCTGCGCCTGCAAATGATGGAGCGAAAGCGTCAATGCGCCGAGGCCGGTCATACAGGCCACCGCCACGACCGAGTTGAGGCGTTCGGCCCAATTGTCGGGCGCGACGCCGAGCGTCCACTGCCCTTTGGTCATCAGAACCACGCCGCAAAGTGCAAACGACAGCGCACAGGTGCCGCTCAGGAACGACACCACCAGCAGGATGCGGCGATCATGACTGCCGTTGATCCAGAACATGGCTCCGATCGTCGAGAGCAGCGCGGTAACCGTCGCGTAGGTGATCACGAAACCGATACCGTCAAGGCCCATGAAGGTCACGGCCGCACAGATAGCCATGGCAGCAAATGTCGGAGCAATCGCACGCCGGTGGTCCGGCACACCGAGATATTGCATGGCCGAAAGGCAGATAATCAGAAAACCCAGGCTGAGCAGCGCAAGCGCGACCTGGCAAAGCAGCGGATCGGGCTCCCTGGTATAGTGCCAGAACAAGATCACATGCGCGACGAGCACGAGAATGCCGCATGCCACCGTCAGCACGAATCTGGCCCGCGGCGCGGTGGCCCAGATCGCGAACATGGTGACACTGAGACAGACGCCCGACAGCGCGGCTGCGAGCAGGAGCGAACTGAAATCCAGCATATCGGGCGGGGGCCTCTCGAGCATCGGCGGTTGCGCCGCATTCTAGGTCAGCGGCAGCCCTCGGACATGGTTTTCAGGCGATCTCTCGACCCAACCTGCGGATACGGTTTACAAAGCGTCGATGCCACCTGTCCCGAAAACGCACCCCTGGCCGGCGCGAGGATCAAACGGCATCAGCCCTTGTTGAGCAAGGCGAGGTTGGCGTCGACAACGGTTGGATCGGCCATGCCGGCCTTCGCCTCCAGCAGCAGCGCCCTGGCCTTCTTCTTGTTGCCGCGCAAAAGTTGCGAATAGCCCATGTTGTTGACGATCTGCGGTTTGCGGCCGGCGACCTTCACAAGCTGGCCATAGGCGCGGTCGGCGAAGTCGAAGCGGCCGAGTTCGTCATAGGAAGCGGCAAGCCCCATCCAGGCCTCGGCATTGTCGGCCTTCAGTTCGACGGCCTTGCGGAAATGCGCTTCGGCAAGACCGTAGTTGGCATCGCGAAACTGTGCCTTGCCTTGCGCCAGGTCGGATGTGTCGACATCCTTCGCTGCCGGCCGGATCGCGGTGGTCTTGGTCGTGTCGACGTTATTGTTCGTCGTGCACCCGGTGATCATCAGGACGGCCGCCATCGTGACCACCGCCGCAAAGTTTATCTGACGCATACCCTGCCCCGTCGCCCGATTTGCCGGGTCGTTCTTCAGGGAAAGACACTACAGCACAGCGATTAAGCTTCGGTGCCGAAATGCGCCCAAGTTTTGGTTTCCGGCACACCAGCCATTAACCATCGCCAGCGGCGTTCTCACGGCTCCAGGGCCTTGAGCGTCGCCGGAAGCTGGTAGCGGTTGCCGTCATAGCGCAGCCGGTAAGTCCGCTTCACGGACTTGCCGGGGTGGGATTGGCACTCGCCATTCTTGTCGGGAGCGGGTTCGTCGGTATCCATTCGCTCGGTCACGGTGATATCGTGATAGCCTTGATGGCTCGCCCGGCTCATCGCCAGGCTGACCTGGCTAGAATGAAAGGATCCGGCGCAATTGGTATCGCCTTCGCCGCCAAAGCCGGCCACGTCGAGGCCATCGAGCACCATCCGTAGCGCATCGCCGTCGAGGGCATAGAGTCGCAGGTCGGTTTCCCTGAAGGGATTGGCCTGCGAATGAGTTGCCATGTCGATGCGCAGGCCGAAGGCGGTGATTTTGGGCGCCAGCTGATAGCGGCCTGTATCGAATCCGATGCCGCGGATGGCGATGGCATCATCGTTCATCAGCCCGGGCTGCAGCAGGCGCTGGCGCACCTGCTGGTTCTTCCTGTCGACGACCAGAAGCTCGATATCGCCGATATGCATGCCGTCGACGGATAGGGCGCTGTCGATCAGCGGTACCGCGACCAACAGCAGTTGGTCATGGGCGGGCCAGATCTTGCAGACCAGCCTTGGCGTGTCGTAGTCCGGAGGCGTCAGGGCGATGCTGGTGTGAGGTTCAAGTGTGAACGAGGCGCCGTCGGCGCTCCTTCGGGCCTTGGGATAGGCCTGCTGCACTAAGGCGGCAGCATCACCGCAATCGCCGGCCGCGGCCTGGGCGGGCGGCAAGCTGGCCGCGGCGAGGCCCAGCAAGAGGGTGGGCAACAGTATTCGCACGGACTTCTCGTTTATTCGCGGACTTTGCGGGTCCGATGCATCACTTCGACGGATGTTTGCATGCCTGATTCCGTCGACGCGGCGCCCTTTAGTGACCCGTCATTTTGACGATGATGGGAATGACAGCGATCATCAGCACCACCGGCAGGATGCAGACCACGACCGGCACGGACATCTTTGCCGGCAAGGCATGCGCCTTCTCCTCGGCCAGCGACATGCGCTTGTGGCGCATTTCATCGGAAAACACCCTGAGCGCGCCCGACAGACTGGTGCCTAGTTCCTTCGACTGCTGCAGGAGCGTGGCGAAGGAGCGTACCTCGTCGAGGCTGAGGCGATCGGCGAGCGCCTTCAGCGCGTCGTCGAGGCTGCGCCCCGCCCGAAGCTCGAGCGATACGAGCTGCAGGTTCTGGCTGAGCGAAGGATAGGTCCTGGCGAGTTCTTTCGAAACGCGCTCGACGCCCGCTTCCATGCTCATGCCGGCATCGGAGCAGACGATCATCAGATCCATGAAATCGGGGAAGCCGTTGCGGTATTCGCGCATCTTTTCCCGCACCTTCTGGGTCAGCACCAGGCCCGGCAGGAAATAGCCGGCAGCGCCCGACAGGATGATGAAGGTCCACCGGCTGGTCATGGTCGCGTCCGGGCTGGCCATCCACCGGTTGAGCACGAAGACGGCGAACGTCGTGCCGATCATTGCCGTGAACCGGATGAGGAAGAACATGCCGACGGCGCGCGGCTCCATATAACCGGCCTGGATGAGCTTCAAACGCAGGCGGGCGACATTTTCCGGGTCGCTCTTGGCGTAGAATTCCTGCGCCCTCTTCACCGCTTTTTCGCGCACGACGCCGCTGTTCTTCTTCTGCGCGGGTTCGGGCTTGGCCGCCACCGGACCGTGGTCGACCTTGAGCCGGCGCATGACCTCGTTGCGGTCGCCCCTCGCCGCCACCATCGGCCAGGCGACCGCCGCGGCCCCCACGGCCAGCAACAGCATGGCCACCGGCATCAGCGACGTCGGCGCGAGGGAGGCGAGGAATTCGATGACGCCTTGCATGTCAGAACCTGAAGTTCGACATCTTGAACATGATCAGATTGCCCAGCATCAGCCAGCTAACCGATCCGCCGATCATGTACCATGTCTTCGGAACGCCCCAGACGTCGCTGTAATATCCCGGCATCATGGCCATGATCGCGGTAAACAGCAGCGCCGGCACGGCCGTCAAAATGTAGGCCGACAGGCGGCCTTCGCTCGAAATGGCCCGCACCTTGCGGCGCAGCTTGCCGCGTTCGCGGATCGTCGTCGACAACCCATCGAGGATTTCGCGCAGATTGCCGCCCGAGCTGGTCTGGATCGAGACGGCGGTGACGAACAGCGGCAAATCTTCGTGGCCGACCCGGTCGAAAAGCGAGTTCAGCGCCGAGACAAGGTCGGAACCATAGGTGACTTCGTCGGCAATGACGCCGAATTCCGTGCCGATCGGATCGGGCATCTCACGCGACACCATGGCAATCGCCACCGGCACCGGGTGACCGGCCTTGAGACCGCGCGTGATCAGTTCCAGTGCCTCCGGCAGTTGGATGCCGAAGCGCTTGAGCCGGCGCTTGCGCATGGAGCGCATCACCATGATCGGCAGCAGCGGCATCAGCACGACAATCAGGATGAGCCCCATCAACAGCGGCAAGCCGCGCGAGATGGCGAACAGGGCCACGGCCATCGCCACGCCGCAGGTGATCATCAGGAATTTCGAGAGCGGCATGACCATGCCCGACTGCGTGCGCAGGGCACGGAACCGGCTGGGCGAGAACAGCGACGTTCCCGCGTCGAGACCGCGCTCCTTGCGCAGCTGGATCAGCACCTGTTCCTGGCTGATCTTGTTTTCCTGCAGCTTCATACGCCGGTTGATGGCGGTTCGCTTGTCGCTACGACCGGCATAGAGCAGGTAGACCGCTTCGGCGACCATGATGCCGGTCAATGCGGCCCCGGCATAGACGACATAGATCGCGCTGAACCCATTGAACACCCCGGCTACTCCTGCGGCCGGCCGGGTTCGAAATAACGTCCGGGAAACTCGATGCCCATCGCGCGCAGATCTTCCAGAAAACGCGGTCGTATGCCGGTCGCCTCGTAGTAGCCAAGGATCTTGCCATCAGCCTCCATGCCGGTGCGCACGAAGCGGAAGATCTCCTGCATCTGGATGACATCGCCTTCCATGCCGGTCACCTCGGCGACGCTCGTCACCTTGCGCTTGCCGTCGGAAAGCCGGGTCAGTTGGACGATGATGTCGATGGCGCTTGCGATCTGGCTGCGGATCGACTGCACCGTCATTGGCATGCCGGTCATGCCAAGCATCTGCTCCAGGCGAGAAATGCAGTCGCGTGGCGTGTTGGCGTGAATGGTCGCCATCGAGCCTTCGTGGCCGGTGTTCATCGCCTGCAGCATGTCGAAGGCTTCCTCGCCGCGGCACTCGCCGAGGATGACCCGGTCGGGACGCATGCGCAGCGCGTTCTTGACCAGGTCGCGCTGTTTGAGCTCGCCATGGCCTTCGATATTGGCGGGGCGCGTTTCCATGCGCGCGACGTGCGGCTGCTGCAATTGAAGCTCCGCCGCGTCCTCGATGGTGATCAGCCGCTCGTCTTCCGGAATGAAGGCCGACAGTGCGTTGAGCATCGTCGTCTTGCCGGTGCCGGTGCCGCCCGAAATGATTGTCGTCTTGCGGGCATGCACGGCCGCCGCCAGCACTTCGGCCATGTTCTGTGTGATGGCGCCGAATTCGACCAGCCTGTGCAGGCCAAGTTTGTTCTTGGAAAATTTGCGGATCGACACCAGCGGGCCGTCGACGGCCACCGGGCGGATGGCTGCGTTGAAGCGTGAGCCGTCCAGCATGCGAGCGTCGACCATCGGCTGCGATTCGTCGACCCGGCGGCCGACGGCGGCCACGATCTTGTTGACGATTCTGAGCAGATGCGCCTCGTCCTTGAACGGGATATGGACCTGCTGCAGCTTGCCCTTCTTTTCGACAAAACAGTTCTGATGACCGTTGATCAGGATATCGTTGATGTCGGGATCCTTGAGCAGCGGCTCGAGCGGCCCGAGGCCGACCATCTCGTCGACGATATCGTCGACCAGCGCGTCGAGTTCGGCGGTGTTGATCGCCATCCGCTCCTGGCGGGTCTTTTCCGAAACGAAATCATGCACTTGCCGGCGCATTTCATCCTTGGGCAAGCGCTCCAGCGCGACCAGATTGATCTCCTCGAGCAGCATCCGGTGGATGCGCACGCGGGCATCGAGCACCTTGTTGGCATTCTTTGCCGGTGCTGCTTCCGGTCTCGCCGGCAAAGCCTTTCGGCTGGTCGGGATGACGACGGCATGATGCGCGACCGGTGTTGATTCCGCCGGACGCTGCGGGCGCGCGTCGCGGTTCTGCAGGGTTGAGAAACGGCTGGTCATCCAGCTTTCCTTTTCAAGAGGCCCCTGCCGAAACCGAACAGCGACTTCGACTTGCTCGCCGTCGCCACTGCCTCTTCCGGGAGGATGATCTTCTTCAGGTCGTTGACGACATTGGCATTGGGATCGATCTCGTGCAGCGGCACGCCGCGATCGACCGCCTCGCGCACCAGCCGGTAGTTGTTGGCGATGCCGCCGACAAAATGCTCGCCAAGGATTTCCTGGACATCCGCCTGTTTGATGCCGTTGTCGAACATCTTCTGCTCGAAACGGTTGACGATCACGTTCGGCTTCACTTCCTTGCCGGCGGTCTCGTAGACGGCCTGGATCAGCCGCTGCGTATGGCGCAGGCACGGCACCGTCATTTCGGCAACGATGTAGAGTTTGTTGGAACCGAGCAGCACCGTTTCCGTCCAGGGAAACCAGGTGCGCGGCATGTCGATGACGACATTGTCGAAATAGGCCGAAACGAGGTCCAGCATGCGCACCACGACATCGGTCTTGAACGAGCGCATTTCGGCTGGATGCGTCGGCGCCGCCAGCACGCAAAGTCCGCTGGCGTGCTTGGACAGCATCACATCGAGCAGTTGCCGGTCGAGGCGCTCTGGCTGGTTCTCGATCTCGGTGATGTCGAAACGCGGCTCCAGATCGAGATATTCGGCGCAGGCACCTTGCTGGAAATTGAGGTCGACCACGCAGGTCGAGGCGCCGCGCGTCACCGAATGGTGCAGCTGGAACGCGGTCTGCAGCGCCAGCGTCGTGGTGCCGACGCCGCCGGCGGCGGGCATGAAGGTATAGATCTGCGACTCGGTGTTTTCCTCGCGCCCCGGCCCCTGCAACGCTCGCACGACCGAACGCACGAGGTCGGCCGTGGTGATCGGCTTGACCAGGAAGTCGGCGACCTTGAGCTGCACCAGGATGCGCACGGCGGCGGCGTTGAACTCCTGGGTGACCACGACCACCGGTGCCTTGCCCTCGAGCCGGCGCATGACGCGCTGCAGGGACTCGATTTCTTCCAGTTTCGCCGCATCCATGTCGACGATAACGACGCCGAACTCGGCCTCCTGGACCTCGCCGCGCAGCTCGGTGACGTTCTTCTCAACCGTCATGAGCTGGATGATCTCGGAGGCGGCAAAGGCCGTCTTCGTGTCCTGCGCGAAGGTCCGGTCTGTCGATACGAGCAGGATCTTCTTGGTGCTGTTTGCCATTCTCGCCGCCTGTGAGGTCGATCGCCGTCTGGATCAGTTGCCGGTGGTGGTTTGCGCTGCCTTGGCGCCGGCCGCCTGATCGGGTGTGACCGGTTCGGCGGTTCCGCGCTTGGCGGGCACGAGAAGCCTCGTGTTCTGGACCCCATACTTCCACGGGTCGACCATCTGCATGACGGTGTTGGCGGCCTGCGCCTCACCGGCGACTGACGTCACGCCTTCGCTGCGCACATAGTCGTCGCTGGTGCAGCCGCTTGCCAAACCGGCAAGAAGCAGGGCGATGCTCGATCTCAGGACCAGACGCATGATTTCAGTCCTTCGGCAGGTCGAGGAAATGACCGACTTTGGTCGCGGAAGCGCCTCGCACGGCGCTGCCGTCAGCCAGCGCCAGCGCACGGTTGGTGTCCGACGCCTTCACCTCCTCGGTGTTGTTGAGGAAGTAGTCGACGTTGCTGGCGGGCTGCGTGCCATCGGTCGGCACAGCCATTTTCTTCGACGGATCGACCGGCTTGACCAGATAGGGTGTGACGATGATGACCAGGTCGGTCTCGCGCCGCTGATAGGATTTCGACGAGAACAGCGACCCCAGCACCGGCATCTTGCCGAGACCGGGAATGCGAGACGTGGTGACGTCGTTCTGGGATTGCAGCAGCCCGGCGATCATGAAGCTCTGGCCGTTCTTCAGGTCGACCGAGGTCTTGGCGCGGCGCACGATGAACCCCGGCACCGAAATGTTGCCGATATTGTAAGACGCCGAAGCGTCGATCGAGGAGACCTCCGGCGCGATGTCGAGGCTGACCAGCCCGTCCTTCAGCACGGTCGGCGTAAAGTCCAGGCTGACGCCGTATTTCTTGTAGCTGACGGAGATCTTGCCATTGTCCTCGGAAACCGGGATCGGGAATTCGCCGCCGGCAAGAAAGCTCGCCGTTTCGCCGGATCGGGCAATCAGGTTCGGTTCGGCCAGCCTTCGGGCAAGGCCGCGCTCCTCCAGCGCCTTGATGGCGATATCGATCGAGACGCCATTGGACAGCAGCCGGCCAATGATCTCGCCAGTCCCCGCCGCCGGCACCGAGCCCGGATCGAGAGAGACATCGCGACCGCCGAAGCCGTAGGCGAAATTGGCGCTGTATTTCGCACCCAGGTCCTGCCCGGCCTGGCGGTTGATCTCGACGAAGCGGACATTGAGCTGGACCTGCTGCGACGAGGAGATATTGACCGAATTGATCACCTCCTCATTGCCGGAGAAGCGGGTGGCGATCTTGTTGGCCTTTTCGGCAGCGACCGCGTCATCCGCCTCGCCCGAAAGCACCACGCGGCCATTGGCCGAGCCGACCTTGATCTTGGCGTCCGGCACGCTGGCACGGATGGTGCTCGCCAATTGGTCGGTGTCGAGCGTCACTTCGATGTCTACGGTGCCGACGAGCTGCTTTTTCTCGTCGAACAGCGCAATGCCGGTGGTGCCGAGATTGTTGCCCAGCACATAGAAGGATTTGTCGGTCAGCGGGTTGACGTTGGCGATCTCCGGATCGCCGATGACGATCTGGTAGAAGGCCGCGCTCGTCATGATCGTCTTGGGCTTGCCCTTGGCGACCTTGATCGAGGCATTCCTGGTCGACGAGACATAGACGATGTCGTTGTCCGCCTTGGCCGCGCCAACGAAGGCGAGCATGCCGCTCGCGGCCAGTGAAGCCGCCGTGGCCAAGACGCGCGCGAAACGCAACCGATTCGTCATTCGATATAGGGTGTGCATCACCATGATCCCGTCCCGCCCGGTCCCCACCGGTCTTTACTTCTGGTCCCGCGAAGGGACTTGGTATTCCTCGGCCTGCGTGCCGCGCGTCACGATGACCGTCTTGAATTTCGGCTTCTCCGGCTCCTTGGCGATGGCATCGAACAAGGAGCCGGCGGCGGCCTGAGCATTGGAAGCCACGGATCCGCCGAAGGACGAGATGGTGGTGACGCCGTTCTTGCCGTCGCCGCCTTCGCTGGCGGAGCGCAGCGACAGCGACAGCGTGCCTACCGTGCGGGCAAGCGCCACTTTCTGCGCGCCTTCGGTCGTCACCTCGAGGGTCACGGAATTGGCCACCTGCGGCGTCGTCTGGCGCTCGTCGGCGCCCTGCCCGACGCTCAGCACCTTGGCGTCGGCAACGACGATCTCCGAGGTGATGGTCGAGCCGGCCGCGCCTTGCGCGTTCTTGGCGACTTCCTGGATTTCGCCGGCATCGCGGGTGAGCACGACATCGACCCGGTCGCCCGGCGTGACGAAGCCACCGACCCCAGCGATCTCGTCGGTGCGGATGGTGACCGCCCGCATTCCGGGCGTCAGCATATTGGACAGCGTCGCGCGACCGTTCGGTCCCGACAGCTTGGTGAGCAGCAACGGCTCATTGACCTCGATCGGCGACAGCACGACCCGGCCCCCTTCGCCGAGCAATCCATCGATGGTGGCAAAGGCCCCCTGCGGCAGGGACTCCTGCGGCCACGGAATTTCGCTGAGCTTGGCGCGGTCGAGCTCCATGCCATAACGCAACGGCGCATTGGCCACCACGATGGTCTTGAACTCTATTTTGGGTGCGGGAGCTGCGATCGACGCCGTTTTCTCCTGGGCATCGGCCTTGGCCTGGCTCTTGACCCAGAAATCCGCGGCAAAGATCGAGATCGCGCCGAAAACGGCGGCGATGCCGATCATCGTTATGGCCTTGCCCCTCACGCCGAAACCCCTGTGCCCGTCGTTTCTTGTTATGTTGGGCTCACGCTAGTCCGCATTGGTAAAGAATCGGGAATCTTGTGCGGTGGCATTCGACCGATTTCCGCCTGCTTGGTTATCGAATGGTTTTAGGGTAAGAGGGGTTAAATCCCCGAACGTAACAGGAACGTCCGTCGCATGGCGCCGAAAAGCGTGGCAGTATCGACGGGTGATTCGCAGCACCGGACCCTATGGTTGGCATGGACGACAACAACGATCTCTTCGGCAATCTGGGCAAGCAGCAGCAACCGGTTCGCACGCCGGCGCGCCCGGCCGACCCGCTGGTGCAAGCGGCCGCCAGGCGCCCGGCCCCTGCCAAGGATGGCAGCGAGGGTTACAGCGCCGCCGACATCGAGGTGCTCGAAGGCCTGGAGCCGGTGCGCCGGCGGCCGGGCATGTATATTGGCGGCACAGACGACAAGGCGATGCACCATCTGTTCGCCGAGGTCATCGACAATTCGATGGACGAAGCGGTTGCCGGCCACGCCACCTTCATCGATGTCGAGCTTTCAGCCGACGGTTATCTCACTGTCACCGACAATGGCCGCGGCATCCCGGTTGATCCACATCCGAAATTCAAGAAGCCCGCGCTCGAAGTGATCATGACGACGCTGCATTCGGGCGGCAAGTTCGATTCCAAGGTCTATGAGACATCAGGTGGCCTGCACGGCGTCGGCGTTTCCGTCGTAAACGCCCTGTCGGATCATCTCGAAGTCGAAGTCGCGCGCGGCCGCCAGCTTTATCGCCAACGCTTTTCACGTGGCATTCCGGTAAGCGGTCTGGAGCACCTGGGCGAGGTGCACAACCGCCGCGGCACCAGGACGCGTTTCCACCCCGACGAGCAGATTTTCGGCAGGGGCGCGGCATTCGAGCCGGCGCGGCTCTACCGCATGACGCGTTCGAAGGCTTATCTGTTCGGCGGCGTCGAAATCCGCTGGACCTGCGATCCCTCCCTCATCAAGGAAAAGGATCAGACGCCGGCCAAGGCGGAGTTCCATTTCCCCGGCGGCCTCAAGGATTATCTGAAAGCGTCGCTGGGCGACGAATTTCAGGTGACGCGCGAAATCTTCGCCGGCAAGAGCGACAAGCAAGGCGGCCATGGCTCGCTCGAATGGGCGGTGACCTGGTTCGGCGGCGACGGCTTCATCAATTCCTACTGCAACACCATCCCGACCGGTGAAGGCGGCACCCACGAGGCCGGGTTCCGAAACGTGCTGACGCGCGGCCTGCGCGCCTATGCCGACCTCGTCGGCAACAAACGCGCGTCGATCGTCACTTCGGAAGACGTCATGATCTCGGCCGCCGGCATGCTGTCGGTGTTCATCCGCGAGCCGGAATTCGTCGGCCAGACCAAGGACAGGCTGGCGACGATCGAAGCGATACGCATCGTCGAGACCGCGATCCGTGACCCGTTCGACCATTGGCTGGCCGACAATCCGCAGGAAGCCTCGAAGCTGCTCGACTGGGTGATCGCGCGCGCCGATGAGCGGGTGCGCCGCCGCCAGGAAAAAGAGGTGTCGCGCAAGAGCGCTGTGCGCAAGCTGCGCTTGCCGGGCAAGCTCGCCGATTGCACGCAGAACGCGGCGGCAGGTGCCGAACTCTTCATCGTCGAAGGCGATTCCGCGGGCGGCTCGGCAAAGCAGGCGCGCGATCGCGCCAGCCAGGCCGTCTTGCCGCTGCGTGGAAAAATCCTCAACGTCGCCAGCGCCGGCAATGACAAGCTGGCCGCCAACCAGCAGATATCGGACCTGATCCAGGCGCTCGGCTGCGGCACGCGGTCAAAGTACCGTGACGAGGATTTGCGCTACGACCGCGTGATCATCATGACCGACGCCGACGTCGACGGCGCCCACATCGCTTCGCTGCTGATCACCTTTTTCTACCAGGAGATGCCGGCGCTGGTACGCGGCGGCCATCTCTACCTGGCGGTGCCGCCGCTTTACTCGATCAGGCAAGGCGGCAAGGTCGCCTACGCCCGCGACGACGCGCACAAGGACGAGCTTCTGCGCACCGAATTCACCGGGCGCGGCAAGGTCGAGCTCGGCCGCTTCAAGGGCCTGGGCGAGATGATGGCTGCGCAGCTCAAGGAAACCACCATGGACCCGAGAAAGCGCACGTTGCTCAGGGTCGATGTGAACGAAATCGATTCTGCCACCAAGGACAGGGTCGATGAGCTGATGGGCACCAAGCCCGAAGCTCGCTTCCGCTTCATCCAGGAACGCGCCGAATTCGCCGAGACGGAAGTGCTGGATATCTAGCCGCTGGCGAATTTAGCTTGCGTTCCTGACATGGAGACCAGCATGTGACCTGGGCGCGGCTGAAAACCTATTTCGAGACGAGCCTGGCCGGGCTGACGCAACCGACGCGCTCCGACTGGATTTTCGCCCTGCGCACCGTTTCAGCCGGCATGATCGCGCTTCTCGTCGCCTATGCGCTGAAGCTCGACCATCCGCAATGGGCGATGATGACGGTGTTCATCGTCGCCCAGCCGGTTGCCGGCATGGTGCTGGCGAAAGGCTTCTACCGGTTGCTCGGCACGCTTGCCGGGGGTATCGCGGCAGTCGGCATCACCACGGCGTTCGGCACCGGCCCCTGGATTCTGGTGACGGTGCTTGCCGTCTGGATTGGCATTTGCACCTTCGTCTCGTCCCTGCTGCGCAATCCCGAGGCCTATGGCGCCGCCCTTGCCGGCTACACCGCCATGATCATCGGCCTGCCCGCTTTCGGACAACCGCATCTGGTCGTTGACCTCGCGGTCGCGCGTTGTGCCGAGATCGTGCTCGGCATCGTTTGCGCCGGCCTCACCAGCCGGCTGATCCTGCCAAAACTGGCCAGCGACGCCATTATCTCGCGGCTGAAACGCTGCATTCTCGACCTCGCCACTTACGCTGGCGGTGCGTTCTCCGGCGGAGACCGGGCAACCCTCATCGGCCTGCACCGGAAGCTTGTCGCCGACACCCAGACGCTTGGCGAAATGCGCGCCTATGCCAGGCTCGAAGCGGCGAGCTTCGCGCCGCGCGCGCATCCGGTGCGACACACCATCGGACAGCTGCTCTCGGCCCTTTCGGCGGCGCGCGCGCTCTATTCGCATGCCGCTCCGAAAAACGCAGCCCTCATCCCGGTGCGCTCGGAGTTGCAAGCCCTTGTCAGCGAACTGGCAGCCAAGCCGGGAGCGCTGGACGACACCTCGCCCTGGTTGGCACGACTCGACGCGATCTCGATCAGAGCACGGCAAATACCCGATGCTTCGACCGAACAGGGTGAGGACAGGGTCGGCACCATCACCCGCCTCACCATAGCGGCCGATTTTGCCGAGGCGCTGAAACAGGTGCTTCGTGGCCTCGACGCTTTGCGCGCGCCCGTTAGCCGCCGACGAGGTCCCGGCAGCCGGCAGCCGGCCTTGGTGGTGCATCGCGACTATCCCGGTGCCGCGCGCAACGCCATCCGCGCGGCCCTTGCCACGTTGCTGGTCGCGGCTTTCTGGCTGACGACGAAGTGGTCGGAAGCGGCCGGCACCGTCATCCTCGTTGCCGTCGTGTCGAGCCTGTTTGCCGCTCGCCCAGACCCCGTGCAGGTATCCTGGGGTTTCTTCAAGGGAACGCTGCTCGCTTTGCCATTCGCCTTTCTCGTCGGTCAGATCGCGCTTCCCGCTCTGCCCGGCTTCGGCTGGTTCATGCTGTTCGTCGTGCCCATCATGGTGCCGGCGGCACTCGCCATGGCCAATCCGCGCTATGTCGGGGTGGCGACGGCATTCGCCATCAACTTCCTGGCCTTCCTCAGCCCGCACCAGGCAATGACCTATGATCCCGGCCCCTTCTTCGCCGGCTCGGCATCGATCCTGGTCGGCATCCTGCTGGCAATCGGCGTCTTCATCGTCGTGTTCCCGGCGGATCCATGGCTGGCCGCCGACCGCATCGTGCGAGCCATGCGCGAGGATCTGGCGCGGCTTTGCCTGCATGAGCGCTTGCCGAGGCGTTCGGCCTTCGAGAGCCTCGCTTATGACCGGGTCAATCAGTTGATGCCGCTGGTGCAGAATTCCGGCAGGAAGGGTGAGGCGGTGCTGGGCGGCGGCGTCGCCTCCGTCACGGTCGGCCTGGAAATCCTGCGGCTGCGCAATGCGAGCCAAAACCATGCCATCCCATCGGAAATGACGCTTTCAATCGCTAACTTCCTGAGGGGATTGGCGCGCGAGCTGCTTTTCCGTGCCTCCGGCGATCCGCAAACAGCGACCATTGCCGTCGCCCGGCAGTACGCGGCAGGCATCGCCCAGCGAGACGCCACCGGCGACACGCTGCAAATCGCGGCGTCCCTGCGCATTATCGCCGCGGCAATGGAGGATTTCCCGGATTTCTTCGCGAGGGATAAAACCTAGGCTGCGGCGATCGCCAGCGCATGGCCGCGTGCGTTCTCGCGCAGAGCATCAAGGTGGATCGACTTGACCAGGGCGGCGAGATCGCCTTCGGCGGATTGCCCGCCCAATTCCTTGAGCATCAGCCAGCTGACTTCCTGAACACCGGCGACGCGCTTACCGTTGGCAACCTCGCGCCAGATCTTCAGCGCACGCAGGATGACAGCATGCGTGGCGGCAGCCAGGCCTGCGCTGCGAAACAGCGCCTGCAGGGCCACATCGTGCCCGCCGGCCAGCAGCGCCCTCACCCGTGCTTCGGACTGCTGGCTGAGCGCGACCAGCGCTGAACCGAAGAAATCGACCTTGCCATGCGCGATGGTGCGGATCAGGAAGCTCGCGGTGAGATCGCCGCGCAGCCTGAGATGCTCGATCAGCGCCGCGTGCTCTTCCTGGCGCGTGCCTTCGATCAGCGTCACCGAGGCCTTGACGCAGGCGTTCCGCATGACGCGGTCGGCTCGCGCGGCTCCCATCAATGCCATGACCAGCGGCGATGTCTTCAATGTCTCGCCGAGCTTGACGAGCAGCATATGCCGGCAGTCGGCAGGCAGGCGCGCGTCGGATATCAGCGCCTCGCGCACCAGAGGCAGGTGGCCATGGCGTTCAGCCATGCGGCGGAAGCTGAGGGAGGCAATGTCGGCGCCGGTGTTGGCCAAAAGCACGGCGCAGGCTTCCGCCTCGCCAATCTCGGCGATGGCCGCCGCTAGCGCCATCGAGACTACAGGTCGGTCGGCGATCAGTTTCTGCGTTGCCCTCTGGCTCCCCGCCACACGGTTGATCAGATCGGCGTCGGTGAGCAGCGGCGAGCGCGCCAGCACGACACCGGCGACTTCCGGCTGGTCGGAGGCTAGCACGCTGATGATCTGCAGCGGCGCGTGGTGGCTCATCGAGAGCGCCTCGGCCATCGCCAGCCGCACCTTTGACGAGGCGTCGTCGAGTAGCAGCGTCAGCGCCGCCTCGGCGGCGCAGCGGTCCTCGAACGGCAATTCGGAATTGACATAGGCTCGGGCCAGCGCACTGGCGGCGGCGGCGCGCTCCGACACCCTGGCCGTGCAAATCCATCTCAAAAAATGCGAAACAACCATGCCGCCTGCTTACGCCTCTTGCCAGAACGTTCCTGGCCCCGTGGTGACGGTAGGCAGAAATGGTTTACGAACGGTTCACCATGTTCATTAACTGGCTTGCGAGCCTGGAAAGCAGCGCCTATCAACCTTTGCAGCAGAGGAGCAGGACATGGCCGGGCTTTATCTCCAGGAGTTCGTCGTCGGCCACGTCTTCCAGCACACGCTGCGCAAGACCGTCACCGAAAGCGACAACATGCTGTTTTCGGTGATGACGCTGAACCCGCAACCGCTGCATATCGATTTCGACTTCGCCGCCAAGAGCGAGTGGGGCAGGCCGCTGGTCAACTCGCTGTTCACGCTCGGCCTGATGATCGGCATCTCGGTCAACGACATCACCGTCGGCACCACTGTCGCCAATCTCGGCATGAAGGAAACCGTGTTTCCGCACCCGGTATTTCATGGCGACACCATCCGCGTCGAAACAACGGTGATTTCGGTGCGCGAATCCAGGTCGAAACCCGATCGCGGCATCGTCGAATTCGAGCATCGCGCCTATAATCAGCATGGCGACCTCGTCGCCAAATGCACGAGACAGGCGATGATGCTGAAGAAGGCGGTCTGATGCGTTCGCTGCTGTTCGTTCCCGGCGATTCCGAACGGAAGCTCGAAAGGGGTTTTGGCGCCGGCGCTGACGTGGTCATCGTCGATCTCGAGGATTCCGTCGCGCCGCAGAACAAGGCGCCGGCGCGCGAGATCGCGGCGCGCTTCATTCTTGAACGCAGGGGGCAAACCAACTCGGCGATCTATGTCAGGGTCAACGATCTATCGACCGGACTGACGGATGACGATCTGGCGGCGCTCGTCGCAGCGAGGCCCGACGGCATCATGCTGCCCAAGTCGAACAGCGGCCAGGATGTGCAGCAACTCGCGGCCAAGCTCAGGGTCCGGGAGGCCGAGAACGATCTGTCCGACGGTTCGATAAAAATCCTGCCGATCATCACCGAAACGCCGGCGGGTGTGCTGGCGGCGGCGACCTATGCGGGGACAAGCGCGCGGCTTGCTGGTCTCACCTGGGGCGCGGAAGACCTGTCGGCCGCGATCGGCGCGCGTGCGGCCCGCGACGATCACGGCCGCTACACCGATCTCTTCCGTCACGCCCGCCTGACGACCATCCTCGCGGCGGGGGCTGCGGAGGTCGCCGCGATCGACACCGTGTTTCCGAATTTTCGCGATATGGCGGCCTTCGCCGCGGAATGCGCCGAGGCCGAGCGTGACGGCTTCACCGGCAAGATGGCGATCCATCCCGATCAGGTGCCCGTTATCAACGCCGCCTTTACGCCCTCGGCCGAGGCGGTGAGACAGTCGGCGGCCATCGTCGCGGCGTTCGAGGCAGCCGGAAATCCCGGCGTCGTCGGCATCGACGGCAAGATGTTCGACCGACCGCACCTGCGGCTGGCCGAACGCCTTCTGGCACGCGCGAGGGCGGCCGGGACATCCGCCTGACAGCTATTTTTTTTCCCAGCGCGGCCTGCGCATCGAAAAGACCTCGTTGACGCTGGCATAGTCCATGTAGCCCAGACGAGCTACATTGCCGGCCTTGGTGATGTCGAACAGGCCGTCTTTCAGGAAAGCATCGTCGATATGCACGCCGATCACCTCACCGGCAACGACGACGGCGCTCGTCGGTGATCCGTCCAGCGCCTTTGGGCGAAACACTTCCGTCACCCGGCATTCGAGCGCCGCGGGTGCCGCCGCCACGCGCGGCGGCCTGACGAGACGCGAGGGCGCCATGGCGAGATCGGCATAGACGAATTCGTTGACGCCACGCGGCGCGTCGACGGACGTGTAATTCATCTTCTCAGCAAGGTCGCGGCCGACCAGATTGGCAACGAACTCGCCGCTTTCCACGGCGAAAGAGGCACTGTCCTTCTCGCCCTCGGAGGAGAACCAGACGATAAAGGGCCGCGTCGAGACCGCATTGAAGAAAGAGTAGGGTGCGAGGTTGATCTCGCCTGCCCCGTTCAGCGTCGATATCCAGCCGATCGGGCGCGGCGCCACGATGGCCTTCGAAGGATCATGCGGCAGTCCGTGCCCTTTGGATGGCTCGTAGAACATTCAGCCCGCCCAAGGCCCTGAATAGTCGGCATAGAGCTTTGCCGAATCGGGCCGTGGCCGCTCCGGCGCCGGACCGGCATAGGAACCCATATGGATAAAACCGACAACGCGCTCCTGCGGCGCCAGTCCAAGAATCGCCCTGCCCTCCGGCACGTCGGAATACCAGTTGCTGATCATGTTCGTGCCGTAGCCCAGCGCATTGGCCGCGATCATCAGGTTCATCGCTGCCATGCCTCCGGACAGGAACATCTCCCATTGGGGGATTTTTGGGTTCTCCCTGGGAATTGACACGACACCGATCACCAGCGGTGCGCGCGAGAACCGCGCCAGTTCCTGGTTGCGACGGCCCTCGGGCAGCGGACCTTCGCGCTGCTCGGCCAAGGCCGCCAGCTTTTTGCCGATCTCGATGCGGGCTTCGCCGCGATAGAGGATGAAGCGCCAAGGTTCGAGCCGTCCATGGTCGGGCACGCGTGAGGCGGTGGCAATCATTGTCGCAATATCGGCGTCGCTGGGCGCCGGCTCCTTGAGGTCGGGGATAGGCGCTGAATTTCGGGTCAGCAGGAAGTCGATGATCGGCGACGCCATGGGCGCAAGTCTCCTGGCACTCTGTTTTGAGCTGAAGCGCACCATCGGGAATTCGGGCGGCTCGGGCAAAGGCGCGCTAGCGCCGGGCTGAAGAGTCACGCACCGGACTCTTAAGCCTTGAAATTGCCACCGCCATGGGCTTCAACGCAAGGTATGTTTGAGGGGCGACTGCGTCTTTTCCTGATCCGGCTCTGCGCCGCGCTGTTCCTGCTGCCGGTCTCCATGGCTGTCGCGCAGGAAAAGGACGGTGTCAGCGACCTGAAACTTCCCGGAATTTCGAGCTATGCGACGCCGAAGAGCGAGACCCCGCTGGCGCTTGGCGGCGGTGGCGCCATCACCCTGTCGGCCCAGTTGACCAACAAAGGCACCGACATCACCCGCGGTCTCGTCTGGCGTGTCTTCAAGCCTGAAGCCGTCAACGGCAAATTGCCGATGGTCGCCTCCGCGCATGGCGGCAGCGCCGTCTTCCAGCTCGAACCCGGCAGTTATCTGGTCCACGCCTCCTACGGTCGCGCCGGCGCGACCAAGCGCATCACCGTCGGCAAGGAAGCCAAGCGAGAAAGCCTGGTGCTTGATGCCGGCGGCCTGAAGCTCGACGCGGTTCTGTCCGGCGGCGTGCGCATTCCGCCGAAAAAACTGCGCTTCTCGATCTATGAGGGCACCGCCGACGCCAATGGCGATCGCGCGCTAGTCATTCCCGATGTCGAACCCAACAGCGTCGTGCGGCTCAATGCGGGCATCTACCACGTCGTCTCGACCTATGGCGCGGTCAACGCCGTCATCCGATCCGACATCCGTGTCGAGGCCGGCAAGCTGACCGAAGCCACCGTCGAGCATCACGCCGCCGAAATCACCATGAAGCTGGTGCGCGAGGCGGGTGGCGAAGCGATCGCCGACACCTCCTGGTCGCTGCTCAACGAATCCGGTGATCCGATCAAGGAAACCGTCGGCGCCTTCGCCTCGATGGTGCTGGCCGAAGGCGACTACACCATCATCGCCAAAAACCGTGACCGGATCTACCAGAAGGATTTCACGGTCGTTGGCGGGCAGAACCAGGAGATCGAGGTTCTCGCTACCGAAGCAGCGGCCATGGATCCGGAAGAAGGCGCGGACTAAAGCAATTCCAGCAAAAGTGCGAAGCGGTTTTGCGTCCGGAATTGCGTAAAAGCAAAGAGATAGAGCATTGGAGGCGATCTCGTTTTCGCCGGAGATGCTTCTTCAGGCAGCCAGCTTGGTCCGCGCCGGAAGGAACGGGATGCGACGGCGCGGCAGGGCCGGAGCCAAGTCGAACACACCGCGATAAAGCCGGTCGAGCAACGCCTTGCGATCGCGCAACGGCTCCAGTTCGCTCCAGCTGAGTACATTGCCGACGCGCACCTCGATCGCCTTGCCGGACAGCCGTGCGAATTCACGGATGAGCAGCGAGGTACGCAAGGTCAGCGAGGCCTTGCCGACGAATTTAGCCACACGCCCGTCGCGCTCGGCCATGTTCATCGGACCGCTGACCAAATGGAAAAGCCTGCCGTTCTGGCCGGAGAAATGCATGGGAATGACCGACGCCTTGGCTTCCTGGACGAGACGGGCCGGAAACATCTTCCATGGCAGATCGCGCGCGCGGCCAAAACCCTTGGGCGCGGTGGCGACGCCGCCAGCCGGAAACACAACGATGGTGACGCCCTCCTTCAGCAGCCGCACCGCCATGTTGTTCTTCACCGCGTCCTTGGTCTCGGAAAAGTCGATCGGCAGCGAATAAGGCTCCATCTCGCGAATCCTGAGCAGATCCTTGTGGATCATCACTCGAAAAGGTCGCCCGAGTTGCTCTGCCAGTGACAGCACCGCGATGCCGTCGCCGATGCCGAAGGGATGGTTGGCAACGATCACCAGCGGCGTGTCGGGCAATTGCGCTGGCGGCCATTGGTCCGGGGTTCGCACGCCCACATCGATGAGGTCCAGCATGCGGCTGAACACACGCTCACCGGTGGGCACAACCTGATGGCGCCAGAATTCATAGAGCGCGGCGAACCGGTCGCGGCCCGAAAGGCCTTCCACCGAATGAATGAACCAGCGCGCCAGAGCCGGCTGATGCGGATTGGCATAAGAAAGCTCGGGGAACGGTCGTCCGCGCGATTTCAGCTTGAGCATAGGAGCTCGTTACAACGTTGCCGTGACAGGGATATGAAAACGGCGGTGGATCGCTCCACCGCCATTCGATCGAAAACGCTTCGAATCAAGCAGCACGCTTGCGTCGGCGATCAGGTGTGATCGCTTCTTCGGTCAGCCGTTCGATTGCTTCGGCAAGGCCAAGCGATTCCTGGTCTCGCGAACCGAGCCGGCGGATATTGACCGTCTGCTCCTCCGCCTCGCGTTTGCCGCAGACGAGGATGACCGGCACCTTGGCCAGGCTGTGCTCCCGGACCTTGTAGTTGATCTTCTCGTTGCGCAGGTCGGCTTCCGCCAACAGCCCTGCGGCCTTCAGCTTCGCCACGACCTCGGTCGCGTAACTGTCGGCGTCCGAAGTGATCGTCGCCACCACCACTTGCAGCGGCGCGAACCACAGCGGGAAATGGCCGGAATAGTTCTCGATCAGGATGCCGAGGAAACGCTCCATCGAACCGCAGATTGCGCGGTGCACCATGACAGGCTGCTTCTTCTCCGAATCCGAGCCGATGTAGAATGCGCCAAAACGTTCCGGCAGGTTGAAGTCGACCTGCGTCGTGCCGCATTGCCATTCGCGGCCGATCGCATCCTTCAGAACATACTCGAACTTCGGCCCGTAGAAGGCGCCCTCGCCCGGGTTGATCGAGGTCTTGATGCGGTTGCCGGAGCGCGTCCTGATCGTCTCCAGCACGCTGCCCATGATCGCCTCGGCATGATCCCAGGCCTCGTCGGTGCCGACACGCTTTTCCGGCCGCGTCGACAATTTGACGCTGATTTCGTCGAAACCGAAATCGGCATAGGTCGACAGGATCAGGTCGTTGATACGCAAGCACTCGGAAGCCAGCTGTTCCTCGGTACAGAAGATATGCGCATCGTCCTGCGTGAAGCCGCGCACGCGCATCAGCCCGTGCAGCGCGCCCGACGGTTCATAGCGATGCACATTGCCGAATTCCGCAAGCTTTACGGGCAGATCGCGATAGGATTTCAGCCCATGCTTGAAAATCTGCACGTGACCGGGGCAGTTCATCGGCTTCAGCGCGAAGACGCGGTCATCGTCGGTTTCATCGCCTGCGACCGTCACCTTGAACATGGCGTCCCGGTACCAGCCCCAGTGGCCCGATGTCTCCCACAGGCTCTTGTCGAGCACCTGGGGTGCATTGACCTCCTGATAGCCCTGTTCGTCGAGCCGGCGGCGCATGTAGTTGACCAGGTTCTGGAACATCTTCCAGCCCTTGGCGTGCCAGAAGACGACGCCTGGCCCCTCTTCCTGGAAATGGAACAGGTCCATTTCGCGGCCAAGCTTGCGGTGGTCGCGCTTCTCGGCCTCCTCCAGCATCATCTGGTAGGCTTCGAGCTGCGCCTGGTCGGCCCAGGCCGTGCCATAGATGCGCGTCAGCATCGGATTGTTCGAGTCGCCGCGCCAATAGGCGCCGGCCACCTTCATCAGCTTGAAGGCGTTGCCGATCTGCCCGGTCGAGGCCATATGCGGACCCCGGCAAAGATCGAACCAGTCGCCCTGCGCATAGATCTTGAGATCCTGATCCTCGGGAATAGCGTCGATCAGTTCGAGCTTGTAGCGTTCGCCCTTGTCGGCGAAGACCTTTTTTGCCCTGTCGCGCGACCAGACCTCTTTGGTGAACGGCTTATTGCGCGCGATGATCTCGCGCATCTTCTTCTCGATCACCGGGAAATCGTCCGGGGTGAACGGCTCGTTGCGGGCAAAGTCGTAATAGAATCCGTTCTCGATTACCGGCCCGATGGTTACCTGCGTTCCCGGCCATATCTCCTGAACGGCTTCCGCCAGCACGTGCGCGGTGTCGTGACGGATGAGTTCCAGCGCACGCGGGTCTTCGCGGGTGATGATCTCGACCTTGCCGGATTTTCCCAGGGGATCACTGAGGTCGCGCACGGTGCCGTCGATGGCATAGGCCACGGCCTTCTTGGCCAGCGACTTCGAGATCGACTCGGCAAGCCCGGCACCGGTCATCGCTGCGTCGTAGTCGCGCACGGAGCCGTCGGGAAATGTCAGGGAAATGGAATTCAGCATATGGATCTCCTATCCAGTCCCGCAAACGAGCGCGGGTGGTAAAATGCAGATATCAGCGGTTCGGGAGCTGCGACCTGCCAGAGTGCCGGAGGCGTCCGGCGGCGGCAGTCTTTTATGAGCAGATGCCGCCGCCGTAAAGCCCGGCTCACTAAATCAGCTGCGGCAGTTCCTTCAGGAACGCGGCCCGTGTCGTCAACCCCTTCGGCATGTCGGTCCGCTCCGTATCGACGACGAGCCGGGCGAACACGATCTGGCGGCCGTCTTTCCGCGCCCAGCCGACAAACCATCCGAGCGAGCGCTTGTCCTTGCCGCCCTCGCCGAGCCGGGTGCTGCCGGTCTTGCCCTGAACGACCCAATCGCCAGCCTTAAAACTCGGGATGATGGCCCGTGTCATGTCATGCGCCTTGGCCGATACCGGCATCGTGCCGGCGAGCAGTTGCCGCAGGAAGGCAACCTGTTCGACCGGCGATATCTCGAGCGAAGAGTTGACCCAGGAATGGGTGAGCCCGTCATTCTTGCCGGGATCGCCCGAAACGTCAGTGTTGCCGTAGTTGAACTTCGATACGTAGCCGGCAAATTTCTCAGCTCCGAGCCGACGTGTAATCTCCCGAGAATACCAGATGATGGAATCGCGTTCCCATATTACCGGATCCACGGTCTTCCGATCCCGCTTCACCGCGTTGAATTCGGGTTTATAGTCCCAGCTTGGCGTGTGCTCGTCGCCCAGGATGCCGGCGTCGTAGCCGATCAGCGAAAGCGGCACCTTGAACGTCGAAGCCGGGCTGAAGCGCTGGTCACACACCCCTTCCTGGTAAAGCGTCTTGCCGGTTGCGGCATCGGCGATCAGCGTGCACTGCACATCCCTGAGCGGCGCTGACTGCGCGCGCATCGGAAATCCCAGCAGCCAGGCGAGCAGGAACAGGACTCCGGCAAAGATGAAAGGAAGACGGTCGACGTTGCGCATGGGATGCTCGCTCCAGGAGGGGTTCGCGAGCGGGCTTAGCGATGTCTCTTGTCTCGATTTTGTCTCAAATGCGCAGTTGTCGTGCAGGCTTGCGTTAACCCTACCGGATCGTAAACGGGCGCGGCGCGACCAGCGCCCTCATCCCTCACGCTTCGCCGCGCTTGCGGCCGATCCGCCAATATCGCCATGGCAAGAACCAGACGTAGCGGGACGCCAGCACCTCCGGCACGAGGTCGATGCCGTGCGTGCCGAATGGGCCGCAGCGCAGCACGCGGAACAACCCCATCCAGCCGCCGGCCCACAGGCCATGGCGAGCGATCGCCTCATGCGCGTATTCCGAACAGGTCGGCAGATGCCGGCAGGAATTGCCGACAAAGCCGGACAGCGTCAGCTGGTAAAGCCGCACGAGCGACGTGCCGAGCAAGCGGCCGGGCGTCTTGCGCCACGGGCCGGGCCAGTTGCGGCCGCGCCTCGACGCTCCGGCTGTATGCGCATGCCCGTGCTGGTCGCCCACTGCGATCTCCGCGTTTCCAGGTGATAGATGTGAGCTTCCGCCGAAGAACGCAATCCCGCTCGCCCTGCCGTCACGGTTGGTAACGGCGAAATGGTTGCCGGTCGGCCGGAGGTGCCCACCAGCCAGAGGGAGATCGCGGCCGCCAGCGGCGTTTCCGATGGCACCATCAAGTCGCAATTAGCGACGATCTTCGACAAGACGGGAACGGGCGACCAGCGGGAGCTTGAACTGCTGATACGCGAGTTGTCGTCACCGCTGCGCTCGCGCTGACCTGGCCTTCATCCATCCCGCTTGCGGTTCCCCGAGCCTACTCCTCGGTCGGCATATGCAGGTACATCGACTGGATGCCGACCCTGCCCGGGCCGGTGAAGCGGTTGACGATGAAGTTCATATTGGCACCGAAGAAGCCGCTCGACAGCCGATCGATCTTGGTTTCCATCCTGACCGGGGCATCCTTGAACAGCCAGCCGCCGGGTTCGATGTCTATGGTTTCGCCTGGAGCGAGCGTCTTTTCAAACACGTTGCCATAGCCGTGCAGCCAGACGATGCCGTCACCGGTGTCGCCGCGAAACCGGTCGATAAAGAAGCCGCTTTGGCCGAACAGCATCGTCGCCAGGCCGCGTATGCGCTCGAACGTGTAGTCGACGTTGCCGGCGGCGGCCAGAAACTGGTGCTCGCGCACCTGGATCTCCTCGCCTCGCCGCAAGTGAATAGGCACGATGTGACCCGGCCCGTCACGGCTGAACGCGATGATGCCCGCTCCCGAGGCCTCGGTAACGAAGATCTGCATGCCGGCCATCATGCGCTTCAGCGCACCCTTCAGCGATTTCAGGCCGATGGTGATCGTGGAATTTTTCCACAGCAGGATGTGGTGCTCGAAATAGACGGGCATCCGCGTCACGTCGACGGAAAGCACAGGCACCAGTTCGCCCGCTATGTGATAGGTGACGCCACCAAAGGTCTCGTCCGACACCTCGGTCGGCACCAGTTCCGGCAGACTTGGCATGGCTCCCCCCAAAGCCGTCCTGCGCGCCGGTTTATTCCGGCTTCGCGCGGGTCGGCCTAAGCAGCTTTGGTGCCGGACGTCAGGGCCGTCAAACGAAAACAGACCCCGGGTCGTGCGCTCGCGCGAAGGTGATCACGTGCTCAGGCGGCAAGTACCCGTTCATAGATCAGCGCCGGGATGGCCGAGCCGGCGGAGCCGCAATTCTCGGTGCGCCCGGCCTGGACGAAGCCATTGGCCTGATAGAAGGCAACGGCGCGGGTGTTCTTCTCTTCCACTTCGAGCCGAATCCGGTGGGCCTCCGGAAAGCTCTCGATGATTTCGTCGAGGAGCATGCCTCCAATGCCGCGGCCCTGCAGCGAGGGAAGCACATAGAGCTGCCTGAGCATGACCACGCCGCCGTCGCCGACGGCTTCGGCAAACGCCATGCCGCCAATGCGCTTGCCGTCATCGGCAACGAGGAACTCGCTGCTCGGCTTAGCCAGCCTCGCCTTCAATGAGGCGATGGAGTGCCATTCATTGGTTATCTCGGCGACCCGCTCGGCACCGTAAATCGCGTCATAGGTGCCAGGTCTCGACCAGCAACGCCCGTACGGCTGCGAGGTCGCGGTCTCCGGCGGTGCGGACGAACATACCTTTACTCGATACCCAGCTTGGCCTTGACGAGATCGTTGACGGCCTGCGGATTGGCCTTGCCGCCGGTCGCCTTCATCACCTGGCCGACGAACCAGCCGGCCATCGTCGGCTTGGCCCGTGCCTGTTCGACCTTGTCGGGATTGGCCGCGATCACCTCGTCGACCGCCTTCTCGATGGCCCCGGTGTCGGTGACCTGCTTCATGCCGCGGGTCTCGACCAGTTGGCGCGGATCGCCGCCCTCGTTCCAGACGATCTCGAACAGGTCCTTGGCGATCTTGCCGGAGATGGTGCCTTCCTTGATCAGGTCGATCACCGCACCGAGCTGGTCGGGCGAAACCGGAGCAGATTCAATGTCCTTGCCGGCCTTGTTGAGAGCGCCCAGCAGATCGTTGATGACCCAGTTGGCGGCGAGCTTGCCGTCGCGCCCGGCCGCTACCTTCTCGAAATAATCGGCGATCGGCTTTTCCGACACCAGGATCGCTGCGTCGTAGGTCGAGAGGCCGAGCGAGGAGATCAGCCGCATTTTCTTGTCATCGGGCAGTTCCGGCAATTCCTTGGCCAGGGCATCGACATAGGCCTGGTCGAATTCCAGCGGCAGAAGGTCGGGATCGGGGAAATAGCGATAGTCGTGCGCCTCTTCCTTGGAGCGCATCGAGCGCGTCTCACCCTTGACAGCATCGAACAGCCGCGTTTCCTGATCGATCTTGCCGCCGTCCTCGATGATAGCGATCTGCCGGCGCGCCTCGTAGTCGATGGCCTGGCCAATAAAGCGGATCGAATTCATGTTCTTGATTTCGCAGCGGGTGCCGAATTCGCCACCTGGCCGGCGCACCGAGACATTGACGTCGGCGCGCAGCGAGCCTTCGTCCATGTTGCCGTCGCAGGTGCCGAGATAGCGCATGATGGTCCGCAGCTTGGTCACATAGGCCTTTGCCTCGTCGCCGGATCGCAGGTCGGGTTTCGATACGATCTCCATCAACGCCACGCCGGAGCGGTTGAGGTCGACATAGGACATGGTCGGATGCTGGTCGTGGATCGACTTGCCGGCATCCTGCTCCAGGTGCAGGCGCTCGATGCCGACCTCGATGTCCTCGAACTCGCCCTGGCGGTCGGGACCGACCGAGACGATGACCGTGCCCTCGCCGACGATCGGCTGTTTGAACTGCGAGATCTGGTAGCCTTGCGGCAGGTCCGGATAGAAATAGTTCTTCCGGTCGAAAACCGACTTGTGGTTGATCGCCGCCTTCAGCCCCAGACCGGTCCGTATCGCCTGCTTGACGCATTCCTCGTTGATGACAGGCAGCATGCCGGGCATGGCCGCGTCGACCAGGCTGACATTGGCATTGGGAGCAGCACCGAAGGCGGTCGAGGCACCGGAGAAGAGCTTTGCCTCGGATATCACCTGCGCATGCACTTCAAGCCCGATGATGATTTCCCAGTCGCCGGTGGCGCCTGGTATCAGGCGTTTGGCGTCGGGCGTGCGGGTATCGATGATGCTCATGGTAGCCTGCGAATTACGGTGACTCTGACGGAAGTTTCATGTTTGGGACGTGACTTTCACGTCTGGCGTGAAAGCCATTCGCTAGTGCAAACCGCCAAAAGAGACAAGCGCAAAGCCACGGCCTGGAGTTTTCTGGACGTCTCGGAGAGCGGATGTCCACTTACGCTCGGTCCCGGCAAGGCCCTGATCTCGTAGCGAGGCAGGGCAGAAAACCGAAAATTGAAACGCAAGAAAACAGTTTCGTCGTCGGACGCTACCGCGTCACAAGGCGCGGGCACGTCCGCTCCGAGCTCGACAACAGGTAGTCTTGGTGCCGCCGGCCGGCATTCGGCCGGCGGTTCCCATCACCGCTCAGGCGGTGGCGATGTAGGCCCGGATTTCCGCGGCCTCGCGCTCGACATCCTCGATGCGGCGCTTGACCACGTCGCCGATGGACACGATGCCGTCCAGCAAGCCGTCCTTTTCCACCGGCAGATGGCGGAAACGACCCCTGGTCATGATCTCCATCACCTCGTTGACGGTGTGGTTTTCATTGCAGATCTTCACCTTCGGCGTCATGGCCGAACGCACGGGGATATCGAGCGCGGCGCCGCCTTCCCTGGCAACCACGCGCACGATGTCGCGTTCCGACAGGATGCCGACGATCTTGCGATCGCCATTGGTGATGACCAGCGCCCCGATCCTGTGCTCGGAGAGGATTCGGATGGCTTCGCTCAGTTTTTCGTTCGGCCCGAGCGTCAATACGTCATGGCCTTTTTGCTCGAGAATGGCCTTAACCGTCATGGCGTCCTCCTCTATTTTGCCAACCGGTTCCTGCCCTGACCGGCTTTCACATAAGAGTGAACATCGTGCGCCGTGATCGGTTGCATTTCAAGTCGGGTCGGAGGTCTCCCAGTCAGGCGCTTGCCATCCCCTGTCGAACCGGCGCAGGCCGAAAAAGCCCGCGAGAAAGCCGCCAATATGCGCCTCCCAGGCGATCTGGCCGTCGATGCCCGGCGCGAATCCGAGAAGGCCGGTGGCGAGATTGATGATCATCCACATGGCCAGGAAAATGACGACGCCGCGCGAACGCAGCACGATCGCGACCGGCAGCACCGGGCCGGCGAAACCAGCCTTGCCGGCCGAGCGGTCGGTGCGGAAACCAAAACGCGCCGCAGCCCCCATCATGCCCGATATGGCGCCCGATGCGCCGACCAGCGGCGCCTCTCCATAGGGATGCATCGCCCAGAAGAGCGCCACCGAAGCCAGTCCGGTGACGGCAAAGAACAACGCGAACCGGAGCGCGCCGAAACGATTGGCCAGCGGCGAGCCAAATGCGGCGAGCCAGACCATGTTGATGGCGATATGGGCAAAGCCGCCATGCATGAAGGCGTAAGTGAAAGGTCGGGTGAAAAGGAACCAGTCGAAGCCGTATTGACCGGTATAGAGGACCGGAATGAAAGCCCCGTCATACAGCAGCGTCATCTGCTGGGCGTCGTTCAGCACATATTGCTGCAGCAGATAGACGATCGCGCAGATGCCGATCACCGCCAGCACGATCGGCGGCAGGTTGAACACCGGCTCACGCGCCGGTGGCGGCATTGTCTCGGCCGTTTCGGGCTCGGACGGATATTGCGGTTCGCTCATCTGCAATCGCACTCGATGCTGGTTCGGTCTGGGTTGGTTCGGTCTGGCCTGGTTCGGTCCGGCGTGGTTCGGTCTGGCCAGCATCTAGATCACCGCCGATGGAACCGCAAACGGCGAATCGTCCCGCTCCGAATCAGGGCGCGAATCAAAAAAGAAGCCGTCCAGGGTTTCCCCCTGGACGGCCGGTCGAGCCCCCTGCTCCCCTAAAACTCTTGACTGAAGTGCTGCCGATCGTCGCGAAACGACCGCTTTTGGAGTGGCTTTTGTGTGCCACACGGCTTGCCAGGGCGCAACGTAAACCAATTGTTAACCTTAACGGCCCCGACCCGTGAACAAGTGTTAACGACGCTGGCACGCTTCCTGCTCCCCAACGCATGTAGGTCATCGGAGGGCGCCCTTCTGTTCACCGATGGGACATCAGACGACAGAATGCGCGGAGCTTTTTAGTATGAACCAAAACGGATCGATCACGCTGTTCCACTATTGGAACCGCCTGCGTGACGGACGCCCCGCTCCGAAGCGATCGGAAGTCGAGCCGGCCGATATCAAGTCGCTGCTGGCCGATACGTTCATCCTGGAAAGGGACACGCGCGGGCAGCCGGTATTTCGTCTGGCCGGCACCAGGCTCTGCGCCTGCTACGGCCGCGAACTCAAGGGGTTCTCTTTCCCCTCGCTATGGCGCGAGAAGGATCAGCGGCTGGTTTCGCGGCTGATCCACGGGGTCTTCGACCAGAAATCCGTCGTGCTGATCAATTTCGAGGGCTTCAGCCGCAACGGCCGCTCCAACAAGTTCGAATTGCTCGCCTTGCCGCTCGATGGTGGCATTGAAAATCCGCGCTGCCTCGGCGTGATCAGCGCCGTTGAGAAGCCGTTCTGGCTGGGCTCCGATCCGATCACGGACGCCTTGATCGATTCCATACGCGTCATCGATCCGGAGAAAGAGCTGCTGAACAACCGCCCAGCGATCGACGTTCCCTCGCTCGTTCCCGACGAAATCGGGGCGCCTGACACGATCTCGGCGCTTGGCCGGGCGCGCCGCATTCGCCATCTCGTCGTCTTCGACGGCGGGCGCGAAGATAGTTGATGATCACACAGTCCCGCAGGCTCGTTTTTCCCCTTTGTTAACCCGCTTTGCTGTACTTCTCTGACGAAGTCCCTTGCATCGACGCGCGGGATGCCAAACGGGGTGTAGGCAGTCATGAGGTCAGCGGCGGTCGACTACGCGCCGTCCCAAGCTGAAAGGCGTAACTTTCAGCGCGTCCGGGTCAAGATATACGGACGATTCATGCTGGAGGACCGCACCGAGCACCCGTGCCAGGTCGTCGACATGTCGCCCGGCAACGTCGCGCTTCGCACCGACCGCATCGGCATGCCCGGCGAGAAAGTCATCGCCTATATCGATCATATCGGCCGCATCGAAGGTGTTTTGACACGCACGCTGCCGGACGGCTTCGCGATGACGGTGATTGCGTCCGACCGCAAGAAGGACAAGCTCGCGGCGCAGTTGACATGGCTTGCCAACAAACACGAGCTCGACCTGCCGGAAGACCGCCGCCACGAGCGCGTCTCGCCACGCAACCCGACCAGCGTCCTGCAGCTCACCGACGGCCGTCAGTATCAGTGCCGGATCATCGATCTGTCACTGTCCGGCGCCGCGATCGAGATCGACGTCAAACCGGCGATCGGCGTCCAGGTCATGCTCGGCACGATGCGCGGCCAGATCGTCCGGCATTTCGAAGACGGCGTCGCCATCGAATTCGCCGTCATCCAGCGCCCCGAAACGCTCGATTCCGAATTCAACACGCCGCGCGCCTGATCAGGCCGCAAAGCACGCCCATCAAGCCGGCCCTCGCGGCCGGCTTTTTGATTCCGGGGTGCGGCGATCGGTCCGCGCGGCCGAAATGGCAGAAAACCAGCCCAGCAATCCAAACAATTCAATACTCAAATGATTCAAATTTTATGTTTATTCTACTGGCGTTTTACTTAAAACCTACTTCGCGTTTTTGCGTCGAATAAATCCACATGTGGCAATGTCTCCTTCGAACGGGGAGACTGAACAATGAGAAAAGCGAGGGGCAAGCTGTTGCTGATGGCAATGGCGATGCAGCTTTCCGCCTGGGGATCAGCATATGCCGCGGGACCGGCCTATATGCATACCGGCGGACGCACCACGCAGCCTGTTGGCCATTATGAATTCTGCCAACGCATTCCTGGCGAATGCAACGAGAAGACCCCCAAGGGAGAGCCGGTCGACCTGACCCGCAAGCTATGGGCGACGATCGTCAGCATTAACAACTCGGTCAACACCCGCGTCAAGCCGCGCACCGACATGGAAAACTACGGTGTCGAGGAATACTGGGCCTACCCGGACAATGGCTATGGCGATTGCGAGGACTATGCGCTGGAAAAGCGCCGCGAGCTGATGGATGTGGGCGTGCCGGCCGGCGACCTTTTGATGACGGTTGCGCGCCAGCCGAACGGCGACGGCCACGCGGTGCTGACCGTGCGCACCAGCCTCGGCGAGTTCATCCTCGACAATCTGGAAACCAAGGTGCTGTCCTGGACGGACACCGACTACACCTATCTCAAGCGTCAATCGACGGAAAATTCCGGCGTTTGGGTGACGATCAACGACGGCCGCTCCGACGCGGTCGCCAGCGTCCGCTGAGGACGCCAACAAGGTCAGGCGCGTTGCACGACGCGCTCAACAAGAAACCCGGTCGAGTCCCCACCCTCCCCGTCCCCAACGACCGGGTCAAAGGAGCCGGCCCCGTCCCCGGGCCGGCTCCGCCATTTCTGCAAGGAAGCTGCTGAGATCGCTACAAAAGCCGCGAAGACGCTATTGGGCCGATGCAGGCCTCTCCACAAGTTTCTCGACCAGCCGTCTAAGTTCGGAAGGCGTCGTTTGACCGCCGACGATCTCGTGATAGCTGATGCCTGCCCGACGCAAGGCTTCCTTTTTCACCGCGTCACGCGCAGCTGCCGAACCCTGATGGTGGGCATGACCTTGGTATTCCAGTGCGTGTCGAGGTAGGCAGTTCTCATCCACGAGCAGCAGATCGACGCGTTTGGAGTTGATGCAACTATAGGCGTCTGCATCTGTACTACGCAGAATTTCGCCCAACGAAACTTGGGCCATCACCTGCCATCCTGGATTGCAGCCGATCACCATGCGATCGAGTTCCTTGAAGACGCGGACTTCGCTCCTGTTGAGGAGAGGTTGAATTGTGAAATTTGCCCCCATAACAATCCGCAACTGGTCTGCGGGATCAGGTGGTTTCGGTGGCGGGGAAACAGGCTTCGGGGCGACCCACAGGCCGCTAAGTATGTCGCCACTGCGCTCTCTCGCCCAGCGCGAGCGATTCCTTTCCCTCCATGCCTGTCTCCGCTTCCTCGAGAGGAGACGCTCCAAGGCCATACCAGCAAGGACGCCCGCAAGGACGCCAGCGAGGAGAGCAATGATTAGCAGAACAGGTTTCTCGGTTAGCTCGGCAAACTCGGACGGCATGAAAGCAAGCCACCTCAAGGATTCAGCGTTCATTGACTGCCATGTTCACGTCGCGAAAATAATCAACGATCTGCGACGTCGATCTGCAACTATCAGCAAAGCGCGCCGCGGAGTGATGGCCCATTTCGTTGCCAAGCAAACATTAGGGCGTAGTGACGATTTAACTACCTGAGCCAGATAGCGATAGCGGCAAGTTTGACAAAGCCCATGAAGTTGGCGAGCAACTTGTCGTATCGTGTTGCGACGCGGCGGAACTGTTTGAGTTTGTTG
>NZ_JAPYKP010000062.1:0-31748 GCF_037179725.1 Mesorhizobium sp. Cs1321R2N1
TGCCAGCGCCGATAGCCACGGCCTTGCCGCCATCGGCGGTCGCGCCCGTGCCGATGGCGACGGAATCGGCGGAGAGCGCGGCGGACTGTAGACCCACCGCGACGGCGTTGGTTGCCGTCGCCTGGCTGTCGCGCCCCATTGCAATGGCGTCGTCGTCAGATGCCGTCACGTCCGTGCCGATGCCGATGGCGTTGTTTCCACTGGCGCTCGTTGCAAAAGTGCTTGAGCCGACATAGACGGCGCCTATTCCGGATGCCCTCGTCCCAGCGCCGAGAGAGATGGAGTTCAGGGCGCTGCTTTGGGCGCCGCGGCCGAGCGCGGTACTGTTGAGTCCGGTGGCGCGGGATTCACGTCCGACGGCAGTGGAATTGTCGGCGCTCGCTACGGTCCCGATGCCCAGAGCGGTGCTGGCGCTTCCGGCGGCGTTGGCGCTGACGCCGGCGGCGAGAGAATTGTCTCCTGCCGCAACCGTTCCAGATCCATACGCGGAGGCATTTGTGCCGCTAGCGGCGGCCTGGCGTCCTGTGGCAGTCGAATTGTCGCCGCTGGCGTTGGCACCGGCGCCTGTGGCAACCGATAAAACACCACCGGCGTTCGCATTATTGCCGAGCGCGACGCTCGACGTCCCGGTGGCGGCAACGGTTGCGCCCGAACCTATCGCAACGGCACCGCCACCAGCGAGCGTCTGTGCCTGGTTACCCATGGCGACCCCGAAGGCTCCCGACGCAACGGTGCTGGAGCCGACGGCGACCGAGTTAATTGCCGATGCAGTGGCTGACTTGCCGAGGGCAGTGGCACTGTCCCCACTGGCGACGGACGCCCATCCGCCAGCAAACGCATTTGCGCCGCTGGCCCAGGAGCTGGTGCCGACGGCGGTGGAGTTCCCTCCCGAAGCAATGGAGAACGTACCCAAGGCATTGGCGCCGGCATTGATGGCCTGGGCTTGGACGCCCAGCGCGACCGTATTGACGTTGTTTGAGATCGTGCCCTGGCCCAGCGCCATCGCGCCGCCCGTGCCCGTGGCCTTCGCGTTCAGGCCGAGAGCCACCGAGTACTGTGCCGACCCAACGGATGAACGTCCTATCGCGATGGCGTCGACCTGCGAAGCGGTGACATCCGTGCCAATGCCGATGGCGCTCTGAGCGGTGACGCCTGTCCCGGGGGCGGTGCGCGAGCCAAGATAGATGGAGTTTATCGCGGAGGCGATCGTTCCAAAGCCGATCGCGACGGCATTCTGACTGCCCGCGCTGGCATTGGTGCCCTCGGCAATGGAATCGGCGCCGTTTTGCACCGCTCCAGATCCAATCGCGATACCGCGCACGCCGTTGGCCGTGCCGCCGCCGCCGACGAACTGTGCCAATGCCGGCGTGGCGGTGCCGCCCAATGCCATCGCACCCAGCGCCGCTGCCAGAACCCTGCCGTTGCCTAGCATGCCAAGCCCATGTCCCCGGCGGCGCATGCCGAGCACGCGAGACGCCATGCGCAATACCGCCATCAGGCGCCGGCGAACCGAGCGCGAGCCCAGATCGGCCCCCGCGATCCAATGCCCGGCGAAATGCGCCGCGCGACGCTGCACAAGAAGCGAGCCGCTCGAAATCTTGGTGTCGGTCATGGTGCCCTCTCCGCTGGCCGGCATGGAATCGTCTGACAATTCCAATCCACGACAGGAAGACATGATTCCTGGTTGCGGTATTTCATGATATTGCTGTCTTGTGAGAAAAGAGCCGAGCAACTCGGCGAGGTTAACAGCTCGTTACCTTAGCCACTGCTTTGAAACCAAGTAATCAAACAATGTCGTGAGCGGCGCCTCATCTAACCTTGGCGTTAAGCTTGCCTATTCGCGCCTGCAGTGGTGTCACCTGCCGGTATTTCTTCAGCATGGTGGTAAAATGGCTCTGGCTTGAAAATCCGCAGGAATGCGCGATGTCGGCGATCGTCATGCGGCTGTCGGCAAGCAGCCTTTCGGCAAGGTCCAGCCGCAGGTCGAGAACATATTGGTGCGGCGGCACGCCGAACGTCCTGGCGAACGCCCGCACGAAGTGGGAGGGCGAAAGCCCGCAGACCGCTGCCATCTCCGCAAGCGCCAGCTTGCGCGTGAAGTTCTCGCGCAGAAAATCCTGCACCTTGCGTGCGCCGCGAGGAGAAAGCCCGCCCTTTGCGTTGAACTCCGGCTGCCGGGCCGAATTGATTCGGGAAACCGACCCGGGGAAATCCTCATCGCCCGGCATTCTTCGGCCTCCTGATAGGTCCCGGATGAAGTTCAACCCGAGGCTTCCTTCCCCGTTCCCCCGGAAAATAATTCGTGATTGATCGAAGCGGACCTGCATCGCCGGGCCCGTTCATGGGGCGCTCCGTCCCGACGGCGAACAATGCGCAGACCGCATGGGCGCAAGCACGATCCTTACAGAGTGTTCCCTAGCCAGGAATGTCCGCGAGCCGGGCCCGCGGACGGAATAGATCACGCTCCCTTGCACGGCCCTTCGCGGACCGGCACTTTCAGGAATGTTGTCCAATCGAGTTGTCGGCTCCCGATCGATGCCCCGGGAAACGCCGCTTTCCCGAGCCTCGTCCGCATTTTTCATTCACGCTGCCTCAGCCGTCTCGATGCCGCCTCAAATCCCCTTTCCCCGACCCGAGACAGCGTAACGCACGCACATTGACTTGGGAAGAACTCCCACGCGCAAAGAAAAATCTTTATTCGAGAAAAGATAGAAAAATGAACGGCAGACGGAGTTGACGAGCCTTTCATTGTCGCTTGGAGCGAGGTCCTCGTTATACGGGAGTTTCGCCGATCGGTCATAACACGACCGGTCACGCGATTCTGTATTCCCATCAACCACGGATAGAGGCCGAACGCCACCGTGAGGAGCCGGTAATTGGCTGCCCGCTGCTAAAGATCACCCCGCCGGTTCTCGTACAGATCCCAGGCGAGTTCCACGACAGCCAGAAGAACCTCGTCCCGGTTCCAGCCGGCAACCACCGCCGCCTGGACGATTCCGTTGATGAGAGGCAGCAACTGGTCCTGGCAATCGGCCGACACATCGCCGTCGCCCGGCCCTTCGAAGTTGAAAGTCATCATCCGGCGCCCCCCTCGCCTTCAGCCGAAGTGTTACATCGGCAATTTTGTTCCCTCTGATATACAACGGATGCGGCACCAAAGTACAGGAAGCCCTGCAGGACTAAAACAGCACGGCACGACGCCGGATCACAACGGCTTTATGCTTCCCCGGGGTCAGGGGTGGAGGCCGCTTTCAGCGTCCTGGTTTGCTTGCTCAAATAACCGAGCGCCAGCCGTTCTTGCATCCGTAGACACAACCCGGTAACGCCGCGCGGCCAATGGTCGGATGTGGATATCGCCGGCCGCATTGCCTTCCGCGGGCGCTCGCTGGATAGTCCCGGCAATGTTCGAGACCCTGGTGATTCACTGGACCCAAATACTGGCGATCATCTCGGTGGTGATGGCGACCATCGGCATTGCCCATGCCGTCATGACCAAGGAGGACGTCCGCGCCGCCACCGGCTGGGTCGGCATCATGGTGCTGTCGCCGATCCTCGGCGTACTGATCTATGCTGTGGCCGGCATCAACCGCATTCGCCGCGCCACCATCAGCGCGCAGCGCCCGCTCGCCGAAGGCCTCGTGTCGGCCAAGCATGAGCGCGACGTCGCCGCCGAACAGGCGTTGATCGTCGAGCGCTATGGACAGCGGTTCACCGGCCTGAGGACGCTGGGCGACAGGGTGGCGCGGCGCGCGCTCAACCCGGGAAATGCAATCGACGTGCTGGAGAGCGGCGACGAGGCCTACCCCGCAATGTACGCGGCGATCGACGGGGCGGAGCGCAGCGTCCTGCTGGAGACCTATATTTTCGACAATGACGGCGTCGGCCTGCTTTTCGTCAAGGCGTTGGCCGGCGCTGTCCGGCGCGGCGTCACCGTGCGTGTGCTGATCGATGCCGTCGGCGCCCGCTACTCCGTCCCCAGCATCCTGGGACATCTGCGCCGCGCCAACATCACGGCCGATGTCTTCAACGGCAACATCGTCATGGGCCTGCGCCTGCCCTATGCCAACCTGCGGACCCACCGCAAGATCCTGGTGATCGACGGCACGGTTGCCTTTACCGGCGGCATGAACATCCGCAAGGGTTTTTCGTCGGAGTTCGCCGGATCGAACAGCGCCAGGGACACGCATTTCCAGGTCACCGGACCCGTCGTCGCCGATCTCTTCTCGGTCGCCGCGGAAGACTGGCGCTTCGCCACCAAGGAGGCGTTGAAGGGCGATGCCTGGCGGATCACACCGGTTTCACCGCCCGCCGGCCAGCCGATGCTGGTGCGTGCGGTCGCATCCGGGCCGGATGCCAGCAACGAAACCAACCACAAACTGCTGATCGGCGCCTTCTCGGTGGCGCGCAAGTCGATACGCCTGATGTCGCCCTATTTCCTGCCGGACCGGGAACTGATCAGTGCCCTGGTCACCGCGGCCAGGCGTGGTGTCGAGATCGATGTCGTGGTGCCGGCGGTGAACAACCTCTTCCTTGTCGACCGCGCCATGACCGCGCAATTCGACCAGATCCTGAAGAATTATTGCCGCATATGGCGCACGGAAGGACCCTTCGACCATTCCAAGCTGCTTTCGATCGACGGCGTGTGGGCCTATGTCGGGTCCTCCAACCTCGATGCCCGCTCGCTGCGGCTCAACTTCGAGATCGACCTGGAGGTCCTCGACGCAGGCTTCGCCACCGAGATCGAGACCCGGATCGAAACGGCGATCGAAACGGCCGTCCCGGTCACGCTGGCCTCCTTGCGGGCGCGTCCCTTCATCATCCGCCTGTTCGACCGCATCCTCTGGCTGGGTTCGCCCTATCTCTAGAAAAAACCATTATCTCCGAGAAAAATCCTATCTTTAACAAAACGACGTGTTTGCCCGGTAGCATGCCGCCAACGATGGAACATCGGCCGAAAGACTCTATTTCTAGGTGCATGGTGAGAACCGTAGGGATGATGGGCGGGTTATGCGAATGAGCGGGCGCAGCCTGCCGGCCAGCATGCTCCTGTCCATTCGCGACAGGCGGATGCGCAAGGCCAACGCCTTGTCGCCGAAGAAGGACGGCGTCACCGGGACGCTGGTCGCCTCCTACAACGTCCACAAATGCATCGGCGTCGACCGCAAGTTCGATCCCGACCGCACCAGCCGCGTCATCCGCGAGATCGCCCCCGACGTCATCGCCCTGCAGGAGGCCGACAATCGTTTCGGCGACCGTGTCGGGCTTCTCGACCTGCACCGCCTCGAACTGGAAACCGGGCTCGTGCCGGTGCCCATTTCCGCAACGGGCAAAGGCCATGGCTGGCACGGCAATGTCCTGCTGTTCAAAAGGGGCGTCGTTCGCGACGTGCATCAGATCAGGCTTCCGGGTCTCGAACCACGCGGCGCCGTGGTGGCCGAGATCGATTTCGACGGCAATCAGTCATTGCGCATCATCGCGGCCCATCTCGGATTGCTGCGCCGCTCCCGCTCGCAGCAGGCCCAGGTCGTGCTCGATCTCATGAACAGCCCCGACGAGAAGCCGACGCTCCTGCTCGGCGATTTGAACGAATGGCGGCTCGGAAACCGCTCCGCGCTGAACACGCTGCACGCGACCTTCGGCCCGCAGCCGCCGGCGGTCCCCACCTTCCCGTCCAACCTGCCGCTGCTGGCGCTCGATCGGATCATGGCCAACCGGCACGGCATCATCGCGGCCGTCGAAGCGCATGACACGCCGCTGTCGCGCGTGGCCTCCGACCATCTGCCGCTGACCGCCTTCGTCCACTTGTAGCGATTTTTTCCGCGCGTCGGTCACGTCTTGATGTCCACCGCGTTGGAAAGCGTGTGGTATGCAGCCTGGAACAAGCCCGTCCTGTCGCGAGTTGATGTCAGCTAACCCGCAGGAGGACGAAACGTGAAGAAGGTGATTTTAGCTTCCCTATTGGCGTTTGCCGCGACGGCTTCGGTCATTGCGCCAACGCAAGCCGCAAGTGTGACGATCCAGTCCGACGATGGCAACCAATATTCCTCGGATGACGATTCCGGGATTGTCGTTCGCCGTCATCATGTGCGCCGTTATGACAACGAGTATGATGGCGACCAGAACGCTCAGTACGACAATGGCGGCTACCGCTGGCACCGCCGGCACCACCGCTGCCACACGGAAACGATCGTGCATTGGCGCCACCATCACAGGGTGGTCGAGGACGTTCGCGTCTGCGGCTGAGGCCGCTCCGTCTCCTGATCCTATCCTTGGCGGATTGCCGCCAAGGATAGCCGTTGACGGCCGTCGCCTTTCCACGGATGCGGCTATTGCCGCATTGCACAAATTCCCGAGCATGCCCACAATGCGGGCATGATCCGAACTTCCCTCGCCGTCCTGGTGATCGACGAAAACCGCATCCGCGCTTCGATAATCGAGGCCGGCTTGCGCGAGGCGGGCCATGAGCGGGTCACCGTTATCCATGACGTCAGCGGCATTGCGCGCCGCATCGCCGAGATCGAGCCCGACGTCATCGTCATCGACCTGGAAAACCCCAACCGCGACATGCTGGAAAACATGTTCCAGCTGTCGCGTGCGGTGAAGCGGCCGATCGCCATGTTCGTCGACCGTTCCGACCAGGCCTCGATCGAGGCGGCGGTCGATGCCGGCGTTTCGGCCTATGTCGTCGACGGATTGAGGCAGGAGCGCGTCAAGCCGATCCTCGACATGGCGGTGAGCCGCTTCAACGCTTTCTCGCGCATGGCGCGCGAACTGGAAGAGGCGCGCAGCGAGCTCGAGAGCCGCAAGGTGATCGACCGCGCCAAAGGCATCCTGATGAAGTCGCGCGGCCTGACCGAAGAGGCCGCCTACACGCTGCTGCGCAAGACGGCGATGAACCAGAACCGCAAGATCAGCGATATCGCCCAGAGCCTGGTGACTGCCGCCGGGCTTCTCGGACCGCCGGAGGACGAATAGACATGGGCGCCGAGCACCAGATCACCGCCGGCTTCATGCCACTTTTCGATAGCGCGGTCCTGGTCGCGGCCGGCGAACTGGGCTTTGCCGCGCGCGAAGGCATCGATCTCACCCTGCACCGCGAGACCTCCTGGGCCAACATCCGCGACCGCATCGCCATCGGCCATTTCGACCTCGCGCACATGCTCGGGCCGATGCCGCTTGCCTGCAATCTTGGCCTCACCCCCCTTGCCTCCGAGACCATCGTGCCCTTTTCGCTGGGGCTTGGCGGCAACTGCGTCACCATCTCCAACGCCGTCTGGGCCGGCATGGCGGCGCACGGCGCCGTACCCGATCTCGATCCGGCTCGCGCCGGCGCGGCCCTTGGCGCGTTCATCCGCGAGCGGGCGGCCGCCGGCCGCGACCCACTGCGCTTTGCCGTCGTGCATCCGCATTCCGGGCACAATTACGAACTGCGCTACTGGCTTGCCGCCTGCGGCATCGATCCCTCGCGCGAAATCGAGATCGTCATCGTGCCGCCGCCCTTCATGGCCGACGCGCTGGCAGCCGGCCGCATCGACGGCTATTGCGTCGGCGAACCCTGGAACAGCGCCGCCGTGGCGGCCGGCACCGGCCATATCGTCACCGTCAAGGCGCTGCTCTGGCGCAACAGCCCCGAGAAGGTGATTGGCGTGCGCAAGGCTTGGGCCGAACAGAGCCCCGAGGCGCTGGCGGCGCTCTTGCGCGCACTGCATCACTCGGCGCGCTGGTGCCAGGATCCCGCGAACCGCGACGAATTGGCCGCGGTGATGGCGCAACGTGGCTTCCTTGGCCTGCCGCCGGCCGTCCAGATGCCGATCCTGACTGGCCGTCTCCGGCTGGGCGGCGGGGCGGAACTGAACATCGACGACTTCTTCGTGCCGTTCGACAAGGCGGCCAACTTCCCCTGGAAAAGCCATGCGCTGTGGTTCTACACGCAGATGGTCCGCTGGGGGCATGTCGCGCACACGCCGGAAAACCTTGCCATCGCCCGCGATTGCTACCGGCCCGACCTGTACCGCTCGGCGCTGAAGCCGCTCGGCGTCGCGCTGCCCGGCGCCAATGCCAAGGTCGAGGGCGCGCTGAAGGTGGCGACGCCGGTGGGCTCGGCGGGCGCAAGCCTGGCGCTCGGCCCGGACGGCTTCTTCGACGGCCAGATCTTCGATCCCGACGAGATCGACGCCTATATTGCGGGCCAGTCGCGCCGCTGATCATTCGCGCGCCATTCTTGTGCATTGCACAAAATTTATGCGATCCATCGACCGATTGGTCAATGTTTGACCTTGTCCGTTGCTGGGGCGACCGAACCATGAGTCGGCGATCCAACTGATTTCGTTAGACATTCCGGCCCGTACAGAAACTGGCACGGTTCCTGCATAGAAATAAACGAGCCCTTCTCGGGCAATCGAACAGGCGTCCAATGGCGGGCGCCACAGGCAAAGCTGCCGCTCAGGTCTACGCGCGATCCCAGATGTACGGACGCGAGGGCCTGGTCGGCGGCTTTTTTGTTTTGGACCCGAACACGCAATCAACGGAGCGCCGTTCCCAAGGCGCCCAACCGGAGACGACGATGACGAAACGGATCGGAACAACATCCCTCAAGGATTTCACCCGCCGCGATTTTCTGGTGAGCAGCGCGATGACCGCGGTGCTGTTCACCGTGGCGCTCCTGCTGTTTCCCACCGGCACCAAACCAGAGGGCAAGGCTCCGCAAGTGATCGCGCAAGGCGCGGCCTCTTCGCGCTGACCTATGCCGCACCGCATTCACCACCCAAGAACGAGCGCGGCGATGCCGCAAACCGGAGCCTGACATGACCGCAAATCTCCCAGCCGCGCCCAGCCAGGACACTGCTCCCCGGCAGGCGCTCGTAATGTCCACCATCGCCTTCACCGTCTGCTTCGCGGTGTGGACGATCTTTTCGATCATCGGCGTGCGCATCAAGCAGGATCTCGGGCTGAATGAGACGGAGTTCGGCCTGCTCGTCGGCACGCCGATCCTCACCGGTTCCCTCGTGCGCATGGTGCTCGGCGTCTGGACCGACCGCTTTGGCGGTCGGCTGGTCTACACCGCGACCATGCTTGCGGCGGCAATCGCGACCTTCCTGCTGGCTTTTGCGCACACCTACGCACAGATGCTGGTCGCCGCGCTCGGCGTCGGGCTAGCCGGCGGCTCCTTCGCCGTCGGCGTGTCCTATGTCTCGCGCTTCTTCCCCGCCGACAAGCAGGGTACGGCCCTCGGCATCTTCGGCGCCGGCAATGTCGGGGCCGCGGTCACCAAGTTCCTGGCGCCGTTCGTGCTTCTTTCCTGGGGGTGGCAGTCGGTTGCGCTGATCTGGGCGGCGGCACTCGTCGTCATGGCTGTCGTCTTCTGGTTCACCACCGGCGATGACCCGGTCATTCGTGAGCGCCGTGCGGGCAAGGCGACACCCAAGAGAAGCTTCTGGCAGGAATTCGCGCCGCTCAAGAACCTGCAGGTCTGGCGCTTCGCCTTCTACTATTTCTTCGCCTTCGGTGCGTTCGTGGCGCTGTCGCTGTGGCTGCCGCGCTATCTGATCGGCGTCTACGGCTTTGGGCTCGAGGCGGCCGGCATGATCGGCGCGGCCTATTCAATTCCCGCAAGTGTCTTCCGCGCTTATGGCGGCGTGCTCTCCGACCGGATCGGCGCCCGCACCGTGCTCTATTGGACTTTCGCGGTCAGTGCCGTCGCGACCTTTATTCTGTCTCTCCCCTCGGCAGACTACGTCGTGCGCGGCATCAGCGGGCCGATCGCCTTCCATTTCGAGATCGGCCCGCTCGCCTTCATTGCCGTTGCCAGCGTGCTCGGCTTCTTCATGAGCCTGGGCAAGGCCGCCGTCTACAAACACATTCCCGCCTATTATCCACAGAGTGTCGGCGCGGTTGGTGGCGTGGTGGGCATGATCGGCGGTCTCGGTGGCTTTATCCTGCCGATCGCCTTTGGCGCGCTCAACGACCTCACCGGCGTCTGGTCGAGCTGCTTCATGCTGCTCTTCCTGATCGTCGTCACCTGCTTTGCCTGGATGCACTTTTCCATCCGGCGCATGGAGCGCGCGACAGCCGCCGAAGCTCCAGACCTTTCCTACGCCGCAGAGTGACACGGGAGCGGAGTAAGCACATGACCGAAAAACTCGTCATCATCGGCAACGGCATGGCCCCCGGGCGCATGCTGGAGCATCTGCTGGAACAGGCGCCGGGCCGCTACGCCGTCACCATCTTCAACGCCGAGCCGCGCGTGAACTATGATCGCATCATGCTGTCGCCCGTGCTGTCAGGCGAAAAGGCCTATGAGGAAATCATCATCCATGGCGACGGCTGGTACATCAAGCACGGCATCACCCTCTACAAGGGCCACAAGATCGTAGCCATCGACCGCCAAGCGAAGACCGTCACCTCCGACCACGGCGTGACCGAGCCCTACGACAAGCTCGTCATCGCCACCGGCTCTGTGCCGTTCATCATCCCGGTGCCGGGCCACAACCTGCCGGGCGTGCTGACCTATCGCGATCTGGATGACGTCCGCGCGATGATGCTTGCCGCCCAGTCGCGCGCCAAGGCCGTGGTCATCGGCGGCGGCCTGCTCGGGCTCGAGGCCGCGGCCGGGCTGAATTCGCAAGGCATGGATGTCACCGTGCTCCATGTCATGCCGACGCTGATGGAGCGCCAGCTCGATCCGGCCGCCGGCTATCTCCTGCAGCGCGCCGTCGAACAACGCGGCATCAAGGTCATCACCAAGGCCAATACCCAGGCGATCACAGGCAATGGCAAGGTCGAGCAGGTGGAACTCGCCGACGGCACAATCATCCCGGCGACCCTGGTGGTGATGGCGGTCGGCATCAGGCCGAATGCGGCGCTGGCCAAGGATGCAGGCATCGCCGTCAACCGCGGCATCGTCGTCGATGCCGGGATGCGCAGCAACGACCCCGACATCTTCGCGCTCGGCGAGTGCGCCGAGGTGGGCGGCACGGTCTACGGGCTGGTGGCGCCGCTCTACGAGATGGCGCGTGTTGCCGCTCATCAGCTTGCCGGCGACGAGACCGCCGCCTTCGTCCACATGGACACACCGACCAAGCTCAAGGTCACCGGCATCGACCTCTTTTCGCTCGGCGACTTCGCCGATGGCGACGACCGCCAGGAGATCGTGCTGCGCGACGCTTCCGCCGGCGTCTATAAACGCCTGGTGCTCAGGGATGATCGCATCATCGGCACCGTGCTTTATGGCGAGACGGCTGACGGCGCCTGGTTCAACGACCTGAAGAAGAAACAGACCGACATATCGCAAATGCGCGATACGTTGATCTTCGGCCAGTCCTACCAGGGGGGTGCCCCGCTGGACCCTATGGCGGCCGTTGCAGCCTTGCCGGATGATGCGGAAATCTGCGGCTGCAACGGCGTCTGCAAGGGCAAGATCACGGGCGCGATCACGGGCAAGGGCCTCACTTCGCTCGATGACGTGCGCGCCCACACCAAGGCGTCGGCCTCCTGCGGCTCCTGCACAGGGCTGGTCGAAAAGCTGATGGTGCTGACCCTCGGCGACACCTACAACCCGGCCGCGGTGCAGCCTATGTGTTCCTGCACCACGTTCGGCCATGACGAAGTACGCCGGCTGATCAAGGCCAAGCACCTGAAGACCATTCCGGCGGTCATGCAGGAACTGGAGTGGAAGACCTCCTGCGGCTGCGCCAAATGCCGGCCGGCACTCAACTACTATCTCGTCTGCGACTGGCCGGACGAGTATGCCGACGACTACCAGTCGCGTTTCATCAACGAGCGCGTCCACGCCAACATCCAGAAGGATGGCACCTATTCGGTGGTGCCGCGCATGTGGGGCGGCGTGACCAATGCGGCCGAACTGCGCGCCATCGCCGACGTCGTCGACAAGTTCGAGATCCCGATGGTCAAGGTCACCGGCGGCCAGCGCATCGACATGCTGGGCATCCGCAAGGAGGACCTGCCGGCGGTGTGGGCCGATCTCGGCCAGGCCGGCTTCGTCTCGGGCCATGCCTATGCCAAAGGGCTGCGCACGGTGAAGACCTGCGTCGGCTCCGACTGGTGCCGCTTCGGCACGCAGGATTCGACTGGGCTCGGCATCCGCATCGAGAAATTCATGTGGGGTTCGTGGACCCCCGCCAAGGTCAAGATGGCGGTGTCGGGTTGTCCGCGCAACTGTGCCGAGGCGACCTGCAAGGATGTCGGCGTGATCTGCGTCGACAGTGGTTACGAGATCCACTTCGCCGGGGCCGCCGGTCTCGATATCAAGGGCACGGAAGTGCTCGGCCTGGTCAGGACCGAAGACGAAGCGCTGCAGCACATCGTGGCGCTGACGCAGATGTATCGCGAGCAGGGCCGCTATCTCGAACGTATCTACAAATGGGCCAAGCGCATCGGCATAGCCGAGGTCAAGCGCCAGATCATGGACGACGGCGAGAAGCGCCAGGCCTACTACGAGCGCTTTGTCTTTTCGCAGAAATTCGCCCAGGTCGATCCGTGGTCCGAGCGCGTCTCCGGCAAGGACAAGCACGAGTTCCGGCCCATGGCCTCGGTCGGGTTTGCGCAGGCGGCGGAGTGACAATCATGAACTGGATCGCGATCGGCACCATCTCCGATATTCCCCGGCGCGGCGCGCGCTGTGTCGCCACACCTCAAGGCAAGATCGCCGTCTTTCGCACGGCGGACGACGAGGTCTTCGCCATCGAGGACCACTGCCCGCACAAAGGCGGACCGCTGAGCCAGGGCATCGTCCATGGCGCGGCCGTGACGTGTCCTCTGCACAATTGGGTGATCTCGCTGGAGACGGGCAAGGCGCTTGGCGCCGACGAGGGCGCCGTGCGCACGATTCCCGTGAAGCGGGAAGGCGAGCGCCTGTTCATCGCGCTGGAAGCGCTGGCCAGCCGCGCGGCCTGAACCATGGAGATTGACGAAGCACGCGAGGTGAGGACCACCTGCCCCTATTGCGGGGTGGGCTGCGGCGTACTGGCAAAGGTCGCCGCGGACGGGCAGGTGTCCGTCCGTGGCGACCCCGATCATCCGGCGAATTTCGGCCGGCTCTGCTCGAAGGGCTCCGCGCTCGCCGAGACCACCGGCCTCGACAGCCGGCTGCTCCATCCGCAAATCCACGACCACGGCTCCTCTTGGGACGAGGCGCTCGACCTCGTCGCTTCGACCTTCTCCCAAACCATTGCCGAACATGGTCCCGACGCGGTCGCCTTCTACGTCTCCGGCCAGTTGCTGACCGAGGATTACTACCTCGCCAACAAACTGATGAAGGGTTTTGTCGGTTCGGCCAACATCGACACAAATTCGCGTCTCTGCATGGCGTCCTCGGTCGCCGGCCACCGCCGCGCGTTTGGTTCGGACACCGTGCCGGGAACCTACGAGGATCTGGAACTCTCCGATCTCATCGTGCTGGTCGGCTCCAACCTCGCCTGGTGCCATCCGGTGCTTTATCAGCGCATCGCGGCGGCCCGCGAAAAGCGACCTGATATGAAGGTGGTGCTGGTCGATCCGCGCCGCACCATGACATCCGACATCGCCGACATGCATCTGGCGATCGCGCCGGATGGCGACGTCGCCCTGTTCACCGGCCTGCTCGCCTGGCTCGGCCAGCATAATGCGCTCGATCGTGCCTATATCACGGCGCATACGTCCGGCTTTGGACAAGCGCTGTTCGCCGCCTCGGCGCTCGACCTTGCCGGCGTCGCTGCCGCCACGGGGCTCAGCGAAGAGGAACTTGGAAGTTTCTACAGCCTGTTCGCCAGGACGGAAAAGACCGTCACCGTCTACAGTCAGGGCGTCAACCAGTCGTCCCAGGGCACCGACAAGGTCAATGCGATCATCAACTGCCATCTCGCCACTGGCCGTATCGGAAAACCGGGCGCCGGGCCGTTCTCTGTCACTGGCCAGCCCAACGCCATGGGGGGCCGCGAGGTCGGCGGCATGGCCAACATGCTCGCCGCCCATATGGAGATCGAAAACCCCGAGCATCGCGAACGCGTGCAGCGCTTCTGGAATGCGCCGGCGATTGCAGGGAAACCGGGCCTCAAGGCGGTCGATATGTTCAAGGCGGTTGCCGACGGACGCATCAAGGCGCTGTGGATCATGGCCACCAACCCGGTCGATTCGATGCCGGGTGCAGGCGCCGTCGAAGCGGCGATCAAGGCCTGTCCCTTCGTCGTGGTGTCGGACGTGCTGGCCGAGACCGACACGGTCCGCCATGCCCATGTCCGGCTGCCGGCGACGGCCTGGGGCGAGAAGGACGGCACCGTCACCAATTCCGAGCGCCGCATCTCGCGCCAGCGCGCGTTCTTGCCGGTCCCCGGCGAGGCGCGGCCCGACTGGTGGATCATTGCCGAGGTGGCGCGGCGCATGGGCTTTGACGAGGCATTTGCGCATGAGACGCCGGCGGAGATCTTCGCCGAGCACGCTGCCTTGTCGGGGTTCGAGAATGACGGCGCGCGCGATTTCGACATTGGCGCGTATGCTGGTGTCGATAGAGAAGACTACGACGCGCTAGCGCCCTTCCAGTGGCCAGCGTCGAGCCCAGGCACCCCCCTCTGGCCTGCCGGCCATCTCCCCCGCAGGGGGGGAGATCGGATATTGTCGCGGCCTTCGCCAATCTTCAACGTTGCTAGACAGGCGCCGGCGCCAAAGCAGCTAATCTCCCCCCTTGCGGGGGAGATGGTCGGCAGGCCAGAGGGGGGTGTTCAAGCTCGACATCCGCCACAAGCGGGCGGCACCACCGGGCACCAATCCACCCGCTTCTTTGCCAACGGCAACTTCTACACGCCCGACCGCAAGGCACGCTTCATCGCCATCCGCCCAACCGTCGAAACCCGCATCACCTCCGACTTCCCGCTCATCCTCAACACCGGCCGCATCCGCGACCACTGGCACACCATGACGCGTACGGGCAAAAGCCCGCGCCTGTCCCAGCACATCGCCGAGCCCTTTGTCGAAATCCACCCAGTGGATGCGCAACGCCACGGCATTGGCGATGCCGACATCGCACGCGTCTCGACCCCTCGCGGCGAGGTGCTGGTCCGCGCGCTTGTGACCACGCGCCAGCGCCAGGGCAGCCTGTTCGCGCCGATGCACTGGACGGACCAATTCGCCGCCAGGGCCCGGCTCGACACGCTCACCGCATCGCTCACCGATCCGGTGTCAGGCCAGCCGGCGTTGAAGCATGTCGGGGCCAGCATCGAGAAATTCACCGCCAGGACCTTCGGCTTTGCCGTGACACGCAAAAGACCCGCGACGATGGCCGCCGACTACTGGGCGGTAGCCAGATGCCGGGGCGGCTGGCGGGTCGAGCTTGCCTTTGCCAGTGACGATGTCGACTGGACGGCCTTCGCCGGTTCGCTCTTCGACACCGTGGATGCCGAAGTTCTCGCCTATCACGACCGCGAGGCCGGCCAACACCGCATCGCCGCCTTCGATGGCGAGCATCTGACGGGTGCCTTGTTTATCGCGCCCGGTCCGGTCGCGGTGTCGCGCGGCTGGGCGGCCGAGCAGCTCGGGGAGGTCCACGCCAGCCAGCGTCAGCGCTTCAGGATCGTTGCCGGTCGCGCCGGTGCCGGACGGCCCGATGCCGGCGCGACCGTCTGTTCCTGTTTCAACGTCGGGGTCAACCAGATCACGGCTGCCGTGGCCGCTGGCTGCACCACCGTGGACGCCATCGGTGCCACGCTGAAGGCAGGCACCAATTGTGGCTCCTGCCGGTCCGAGATCCGCGCGATCATCGCGGCCAATCGGATTCAGGCCGCCGAGTGAAAGCGACATGACCCCGCCAGGGCTGAACTCCGGCCGGAAGTTGGGATCGAACCTGTCCAGCAGTAATTCGACTTCGCGGGGATTCGGCCATATGGGTTGATGGGATGAAAGACGCCGCCATGGACCAGCAACCGGAAATGCCCCTGCGGGCGACCGCCGCGTGACGCCGCTCACGTGGCTGATCCCACCGTTCGGCCGGCGATTGTTGGGAGGTGTTTTCCAAGCCATAGCAAGCAGTTGGCGAAATGCGCCATGTAACCGTCGCCGTGGATCTGTGGCTCGGCTGGCGCTGTCCTCCGCAATTGGTACGTCTGGACACGCGTGTTGAACACTGAAAAATGGGGAACGCAACCTCGCCATCCGAGTTGATTCAAAGCATCGGGAGATCAGCGCTGAATCTGGAAGACATAGCCGGCCATCCGGCCTTGCACCGCTACGTTCAGGAACAGTCGCAGTCCCTGATCCGCATCTACGAGGAAAGCCCGCGCCTGGCTTCCATCTTTGCCACTCAGCAGCGCTGGCTTTTGGGTCATGTCGGCCTTGCCATGCACTTCAGGCGAGACCCGAATGACCGCCGCAAGGAGCTGACCGTATCGCGTTTCATCGAGGTCGTGCACAAGAACGCGGTGGCCAGCCGCAACACGGCGGACGCCTTCATCAAGGAGATGCTGCACTACAACATAGCCGAGTATGTGACGGGCGGCGACGGCCGCACGCATCCCCTGCAGCCGACAGCGGCCACCATCGAGCGATTCACCGGCTGGGTAACAGCCCATCTGCGCACGCTCGACCACATCGACGGCGGCGACCGGCTAGCCAGATTCCTGGAGCGGCCCGAGATGCTTGCCACGCTGCAGCCGCTGGTGGCTGACGGCCTGCTGGCGTCCAAGCCGGTGCGCGAACCCAACCAGACCTTTTCCCTGTTCATCTGGCTCAACAATGGCGGTATCGTCATGGACTGGCTGATGTCGGGCATCGACCCCGACCACGCCGGCCTGGAGCGGATTCCGACCGGCGTGGTTTCGATCGGTGACTTCGCCAAATGGCTCAAGCTGTCGCGGACCCATCTCGGCCGCAAACTGCGCACGGCGGAGGAACTCGGCAGCATTGGCTGGCTTGGTCAGCGCGGCCATTCGGTGATGTGGGTGTCGCACGGATTCTACGAGGAATACATGACCGTCCAGGCCGCCAAGCTGGCCGTCGTCGACACCGCCTTCAAGGCCTGTTTTCCGGCATCGCAGGCGACGGCTGAGCAGCGCCGCGCATGAGAGCCATTCCAGGAAAAGTGTAAAATGTTTTCCGTCCGGAATTGCGCCAGAACAGGTGGATTGACCGGTTCCGTGTTTGCGTGGCTGCGCGAGGCCAAGGACCTCGGCAGCGTCGGCTGGCTCGGCCGGCGCCCAGTCACGAAAAGCCGACGCTGGACAGGCGTCAGAAGCTGTCCAGCGTGACAGCCGCATGTACACCCTTCACCTGTGTCGATTGATGCTCGGCGAGCTTGATCGACACCGACTGCGGGCGGCGTTCTCAATCGATGTCGAACGAGACGCCTTGGGCCAGCGGCAGCGCCTTGGAATAGTTCACCGTGTTGGTGGCGCGGCGCATATAGGCCTTCCATGCATCGGAGCCGCTCTCGCGGCCGCCGCCGGTTTCCTTTTCGCCGCCGAAGGCACCGCCGATTTCGGCGCCTGAGGTGCCGATATTGACATTGGCGATGCCGCAATCCGAACCATCGACACCGAGGAACCGCTCGGATTCCTGGAGATCGCGAGTGAAGATCGATGACGACAAGCCGGCGCCGACCGCATTGTGCTCGTCAAGCACGGCGTCGAAATCCGAATACTTCATCACATAGAGGATCGGCGCAAAGGTTTCTTCCGTCACTGGCGAAACCTGCTTTGGCATTTCGACCAGCGCCGGATGGACATAATAGGCATCCGGATGGCCATTCTCGACCCGTGTCCCGCCGGTCACCTTGCCGCCATGGGCGGTCGCTTCGCTCAGGGCCTTCTGCATGGCATCGAACGCTGCCTTGTCGATCAACGGCCCGACCAGCGACGAGGTCTGCAGCGGATTGCCGACCGAAACGCTCTGATAGGCCTTCTTCAGCCGCGGCACCAAGGCGTCGTAGACGCTGTCATGGACGAACAGGCGGCGCAGCGTCGTGCAGCGCTGGCCAGCCGTGCCCATGGCCCCGAAGGCGATGGCGCGCAGCGCCATGTCGAGATCGGCCGTCGGGCACACGATGCCGGCATTGTTGCCGCCCAGTTCCAGCACCGCTCGTGCAAAACGCTTGGCCAGGCGCGGACCGACATCCCGGCCCATGCGGGTCGAGCCGGTGGCCGAAACCAGCGGCACCTTCGGATGATCGACCAGGATCTCGCCGACGGCGCGGTCGCCGATCAGCACCGGCGCCAGGCCTTGCGGTGCGTCCGCGCCGAAACGCTTGACCGCACGCTTGAAGATCGCTTCGCAGGCAAGCGCCGTCAGCGGCGTCTTCTCGGAAGGTTTCCATACCACGGCATCGCCGCAGACCAGTGCGAGCGCTGCGTTCCACGACCACACGGCGACCGGGAAGTTGAAAGCCGAGATGACACCGACGACGCCGAGCGGATGCCAAGTTTCCATCATACGGTGGCCGGGACGCTCGGTGGCGATGGTCAGACCGTACAATTGCCGGGACAGACCGACGGCGAAATCGCAGATGTCGATCATTTCCTGCACTTCGCCGAGCCCTTCGGAGGGGATCTTGCCAACCTCGATCGACACCAGCCGGCCCAGCTCGGTCTTGTGCGCGCGCAGTTCTTCGCCCAGCAGCCGAACCAATTCGCCACGCTTGGGACCCGGCACCAGCCGCCAGGACTGGAATGCCTGGTGGGCGTCATCAATAGTCTTTGCCGCGTCGGCCGGCGAGATCGTCTTCAGCGCCGCGATCTGCTCACCCGTCACCGGGCTGCGCACGATCAGGTCGCCGCCGACAAGCGCCTCCTTGGCCACGCCCAGTTTCGCCAGAAGCTCGGCCGTTTCCTTCGCTATCGTCATTTTTGTCCCTTTCAGATCCCGCCGCTCGTGTGGCGTGGGTCAACGTCTTGCGCCATGCCTTCCCGCGCCGTTGCGGCTGGAAGGGGCTATCATGGCGTGCCATTACCTGTTTCAGGGGAAAATCGCCACCCCGGCATGGTCCAAGCCCAGGCTGCACGATTGAGCCAGACGACCCTTGGAGCAGAACTGGCAGAGGGCGCTCAGTTTGCCTTTTTCGCCGGCGCGCGCACGGCGCCGTCCTTGATCAGACGGTCGATATGCATGCGGATATGGGCTGCTTCTGCCGCCGTGTTGGCGAGCGCAATGGCGCGGTCGAAGGCAATGCGTGCCTCCTCGCCCCGGTCGAGTTGCATCAAGAGCCCGCCCTTGAGGCCGAAGAAATGGAAATAGCCGGACAGTCTCTGTTCGAGCGGCTCGATCATCGCCAGCGCCGCTTCCGGTCCGCGCACCTTGGCCACCGCGACCGCACGGTTGAGCGTGATGACCGGCGACGGCTGCATCTGTTCGAGCAGGCCGTAGAGCAGGTCGATCTCCACCCAATCCGTGTCCTCGGCCTTCTCGGCCCGCGCGTGGAGCGCCGCTATCGCCGCCTGCACCTGGTAAGGGCCGGGCTTGCGGTGGCGCAGGGCCTTGTCGACCAGCGCCAGCCCTTCGTCGATCATCTTGCGGCTCCACAGGCTTCGATCCTGGTCCTCGAGCAGCACGATCTCGCCATCGGCATCGAAACGAGCCGGTGCGCGTGCGTGCTGCAGCAGAAGCAGGGCCGTCAGCCCCATGATCTCCGGCTCGGTCTGGAACAATCTGAGCAGCAGCCGGGCGAGCCGGATCGCCTCCTCGCACAGCGGCGCGCGGGCCGGCGCCTCGCCGCTGTTGGTCGAATAGCCCTCGTTGAAGATCAGGTAGACCATGGACGCGACCGCCGCGAGCCGCTCGGAGCGCTCGACCGCGCCTGGCGTCTCGAACGGCACGCCGGCGTCCGCGATGCGCGCCTTGGCGCGGGTGATGCGCTGCTCCATCGCGCTCTCGCCGACCAGGAAGGCGCGCGCGATCTGCTTGACGGCGAGGCCGGAGACGACGCGCAGCGCCACTGCGATCTGCTGTGTTGCGGGCAAATCAGGGTGACAGCAGATGAACAGCAGCCGCAGGATGTCGTCGCGGTAATGCGCGCCGTCCAGCCGCTCCGCGATATCGCTCTCGGCGTCTTCCAGATCGGATATCTGGTCTTCCTCCGGCATCGGCGCTTGCTTGGCGCGCTTGCGGACCGCGTCGATGCCGCTGTTGCGGCCGACGAAGATCAGCCAGGCCGCCGGATCGCGTGGCGGCCCGTTCTGCGGCCAGTTCTTCAGCGCCTTGAGACAAGCGTCCTGGAAAGCTTCCTCCGCGGTATCGAGATCGCGGAAATAGCGCAGCAGTGCGCCCATCGCCTGCGGGCGGGCAGCGCTGATCGCGGAGCTTATCCAGGCAAGTTCGGTCATGCTGGAACCCTGGTTGGATGGAACACCGATACCGGCCGGATCTCATAGGAACCGCCGCTCGGGTTGACCTCGGAAAGCTCGCGGGCGAATTCGACGGCCTCGTCGAGGTCAGCGCAATCGAGCGTATAGAAGCCGAGGAACTGTTCCTTGGTTTCGGCGAACGGTCCGTCGATGACCAGCGATTCGCCTTTCACTTTCCGCAGCGTCGTTGCCGCAGTCGTCGGCAAAAGCCGCGCCACGGGCCCAAGCCGGCCGGCGTTGGCATACTTCTCCTGAACACCGAGCAGGTCGGCCATGACCTTGTCGTCCTGTTCCTTGCTCCAGGAGCAGACGACATCTTCGGAGGCGTAGCAGAGGATGGCATAGAGCATGGAGGGTCCTTTCTGTAGCAAAGGACGAAACAGTAGGGCCGATCCCGACATGGCGTCGATAAAAAAATCGAGACGCCGCGGATTCAGCGGCCGCTGATTGCCTCCGATCGACTCTCCTGCGTCTGCAACCATCTCAGCACAAGCGCTTCCTCCTCATCGAGACCGTCTATGGATCGCTTGCGCTTGTTGGCTTCCGCCATTTCGGTAAGCAGCCGTCCTTCGCTCCAGGCCTCGAAGACCTGCGGGTGGATATAGCATTTGCGGCAGACCGCGCGCGTATTGCCCAGCCGTTCGGCCACTTTGTCGATGATGTTGTTCATCACCCGCTTTCGCTGAGCCTGGCTTTCAGGCAGTTCCGTCTGTGCAAACAGCGACGCGGCATGGATGGTGCCGCCCCATGTGCGGAAATGCTTCGAACTGAACGCGTCGCCGGCGGCGTCCCGGATGTAGCGGTTGACATCGTCGGAGCGGACCGGGCGTCTGTCGTCCCCCTCGTCGAGATATTGAAACAGTTTCTGGCCCGGCAGGTCCTGCGCGCCCCGCACGATCCCGGCGATGCGGCGGTCGACCAGCTTCAATCTCCATTCCTTGCCGGACTTTCCCTTGAAGGCGAAGCGCAGGCTCGATCCCTTGATGTCGACATGCCGATCGCGCAACGTCGTCAGGCCGAAGCTCTTGTTATCGCGTGCATAGGCGGCGTTGCCGACGCGGATCATCGTGTTGTCGAGCAGCCAGACCACCGCTGCGACGACGCGTTCGAGTGGCAGGCCGTGACGGCGCAAGTCGCTGTCGATTCTGCGCCGAAGGTCCGGCAGGCTTTCGGCGAAAGCGACGAGGCTCGAATATTTGACACCGTCGCGCTCCTCGGCCCATTGCGGGTGATAGCGATACTGCTTGCGCCCCCGCTGATCCCTCCCGGTCGCCTGGATATGCCCATTCGGATCGGGCGAAATCCAGACATCGGTCCAGGCCGGCGGAATGACAATGGCCGCGATACGCGCCCTGTCGGCATCGGAGACCGCTCTCCCGTCCGGTCTCTTGTAAGCAAATCCCTTGCCAGCCTTCAGCCGGCGGATGCCGGGCTCGGCATCGCTGACATAGGTCAGCGCGGTATCCCGGGCGGAACTCTGTGCTCGATTCTTGGGTACGGTACCACCGTCAGCCATTCGGCTACGCGACGATCCGGTTCTCTGCAGCATGACGGCTCCACGCAAAATGTCCCGTAGATAAGTTGCGGGCAGACTGCTGGTTCCACACCCCGTCCGGAAAGCACGATCCGGTGGCGTCGGCGAGGCAATGCGCTGCATCTGTGTCGGCGGAAAGGACAGCCGGCGGCGGCCCTGTTTTTACGCCTTTTCGAGCACCACCGGGATGACGTCGACAGCCTGCTCCCCGACCTGTCCGCCGGTCGTCTTCAGCACGCCGACGATCGGCGCCACATCCGAATAGTCGCGCCCGTAACCGACGGTGATATGGTCGTTGGAAGCCCGCATGCCGTTGGTCGGATCGAACTCCTGCCAGCCGGCATCACGCCCGCACCAGACCTTGACCCAGGCATGCATGGCATCCGCACCTTCCAGCCGCGGCTTTCCCTTGGGCGGAATGGTGCGCAGGAAGCCGCTGACATAGCCGGCCGGAATGCCGAGTCCGCGCAGCCCGGCGATCATGATGTGCGAGAAATCCTGGCAGACGCCCCGCTTCAGCCGAAAGGCATCGCTGGCCAGGGTCCGCACCGTGGTCGCTTCGCCATCATACGTGAAATCATGGTGGATGCGCTTGCAGAGGCTCATCGCCGTTCCGGCGGTCGAGCCACCGATGCTGTCTTGCGCATAGGCGGTGATCGCCGCATCCATGCCGGCGTGACCGCTTGCCACCAGGAAGTGATGCGGTGACGCCGGCGCCAGCGACCGCACGGCCGCCAGCTCCTGCCTGAGTTGGCCGATATCCGGCGACACGTCGAGCCCAGGCTCGGGCCGCGACACCGAAACGCGCGCGCTCATCCTTATGTCGAGCGCTTCATGCGCGTCGCGAAACGCGATCGAGGTAACGTTGTTGCCGAAAAAATCGGTAAAGTCGGATCGTTCATTGGGTGCCGGTTCAAAGGACAGCGAAGCGGCGATGACGCGCTGCACGCCGCCAATGGTCGGCGGCAGCACCCGCACCTGATGCCGGCCGCCGCCGGCAGCAGCGGCGTAGTCGTAATGGAGCAGAAGCCGGATGTCGTACAGCATGGCCATTGCTTTCTAGCCGAAATAGGCTTTGGCGAGGCTGTAGTAGAGGCCGCCGATTTCGCTGGCGAGTTCGTTCAGCGCCTTCGTCGTCATGTCAGCCGGCTCCTTGATGGCGATGGCGGTATTGAGCTGCAGGATCTCCTTGGCCGCCGCCGACATGTGCCCCTCGCCGCCGGTCGCCGGCAGCAGCCCTATCTCGGTCTTCAGCCTTTCCAGCTGGAACAGGATGGAGCGTGGATTGAGCGGATCGAGCGCCAGGAGATCGACCACCGTGCGCCGGCCGGCCTGCACCGGATATTGCCGGCGATGGGTCATGACGCTGTCGCCGATCTCCAGCATCATGTCCAGCGCGCCATCCGGCGCCTTGCTGCCGGTCAGTCGGGCCAGCGTGCCGGCGATCTGGATGCCACGTTCCAGCCGCCGGCCGATCTCGAGGAAGCGCCAGCCGGCGAAACGGTACATGTTCTCGTGCAGCAGGCCGGAGAATCCGGCAAGCTTGCGCAGAATGACGGTCATGGCCCGCGTCGCGTCGTCGCCGGGCGCCACGGTGGTGGCGAACCGATGGATCGTCTTCGACAAATCCTTGAGCGCCAGCCAGCCATCCGGCGAGAAACGATCGCGGATCTGGCCGGCGCTGTAGACAGCGCTGTCGAGCATGCCGATCAGCCCTGGCGGGATCGCCGTTTCGACATCGATGCCGAACGGCTCGAGATAGTCCCTGATATCTGCCAGCAGAGGCATGTCGGGATCGGAAGTTTCGGCGAGCCGCACATGATAGGCGCGCAGGATGCGCACGGTGTCTTCCGAGCGTTCGATGTAGCGGCCGAGCCAGGTCAGGTTTTCCGCCGCGCGGCTGGGCAGGCTGCCCGGCCTGGTGCGGTTGAAGCTGTCGCCCTCCTGCGGCAGCAGCGTCTCGCGCCCGACTGGTCTGTCGCTGACCACCCAGACATCAGCCGCCTGGCCGCCGCGCTGCATGGCGATCGCCGTCGGGTCGAGCGACAGGCCGACGCGGGCGAAACCGCCGGGCATCACCGTCCATCCTTCTGGCGTGCGCGCCAGATAGACGCGCAAGCTCGCCGGCCGGGGCTCCAGCCAGCCGCCGACATAGACGGGTGTCGTCGAAAGCGTCACCGCTTCCTGGCCGACGAAGGCCTCGCCATCGCGTTCGATGCGCGCCACCAGTTCCGCCCGTTCCCCGACCGACAGCGCCGAGCCGAGCTTTGTCTGTCCGTCATCCTCGAAGGCAAGTCTTGTCGACAGCGCCGGGCCGACCACCATGCGGTCGATATTGGCGAGGACATGGGCGCGCTCCGTCCCCTGCCCGCACCACCATGTCGCCACACTGGGCAAAAGCAGCTCCTCGCCCCACAATTCGCGCGCGATCTTGGGCAGGAACGCAAGCAGCGCACGCGTCTCCATCAGGCCCGATCCCAGCGCATTGACGGTGGACACCGTACCTTGCCGGATCGCTTCGACCAGGCCCGGCGTGCCGATCTGCGAATCCGGACGCAGCTCGAGAGGATCGGCAAAGGCGGCATCGAGCCGCCGCCACAGCACGCTGATCGGCATCAGGCCCGACACGGTGCGCACCATGAGCCTGCCGCCGGAAACAGTCAGATCCTCGCCTTCGAGCAGCATGATGCCGAGGTAGCGGGCGATATAGGCGTGTTCATAGTAGGTTTCGTTGAGCGGCCCCGGCGTCAGGATGGCGACGCGGCCGTCGCTCTCCTTTGCCATTCCGATCAGCGCATCGCGGAAGCGACGGAAGAAGCCGGCGAGCCTGTGCACATGCATCTCGCCATAGATGTCGGACAAAGCGCGCGTGGTGGCGACCCGGTTCTCCAGCGCGAAGCCGGCGCCCGAAGGCGCCTGGGTGCGGTCGCCAAGCACCCACCAGCGGCCATCGGGCCCGCGGCCGAGCTCGAAGGCGCAGAAGTGCAGGAAATGCCCTCCGGCCGGCCTGGTGCCGACCACGGGCCGCAAATATTCAGGGCTCGCCGCGATCAGCCCTGCCGGCAGGATGCCTTTTTCGACCAGTCGGTTCTGTCCATGGATGTCGGCGACAATTTCCTCGAGCAGGTCGGCGCGCTGCACCAGGCCGGCGCTGATTGCCTGCCACTCGCTGTCCTCGATGAGCACGGGAATATGCGCCAGCGGCCATTCGCGCTCGTTGGCGCCCGCCTTGTCATAGACGCGGTAGTAAACACCCGCATCGCGCAGATACTGGTCGGCGCGGGCGAAGCGCTGGCCGAGCTTTTCGGCCCCGAGTTCGTCCAGCGCTTCGACAAAATCCTTCCAGACCGGGCGGGGATTGCCCGACGCGTCGACCATCTCGTCGACGATGCCGTCAATCGGCTGGTAGTGCTCCAGCAGGCTATGGGCCTGCGGCTTGCCGCGTACCTTTTTGTGATTCCCCTTTGCCATATGGTCAGATCACAGTCTTGGCGGACGCCTGAGGTCAAGGGTCATCGGGAAATCTTCCCCCGGCTGTTCTTCACGCAACACATAGCCGGACGGGGTATGGCCGCGCGGTTCGAAGCGGGCGAGCCGCCGTGCCTCGGCCTCGTTGCCGTTGACCGGGAAGGTGTCGTAGTTGCGCCCGCCGGGATGGGCGACATGGTAGACGCAGCCGCCGACCGCCCTGCTCGACCAGCGGTCGTAGATGTCGAACACCAGCGGCGTGTTGACCGGCAGTGCCGGATGCAGGCCTGAAGCCGGCTGCCAGGCCTTGAAGCGCACGCCCGCTACCGCGACCTCGCGGTTGTCGGTAGCCCTCATCGGCACGATGCGGCCGTTGCAGACGATCGCATGGCGCTCCGGATTGAGACCTTCGGTCTTGACCTGCAGCCGTTCGACCGAGGAATCGACGAAACGCACCGTGCCGCCGATCGCGCCCTGCTCGCCCATGACATGCCATGGCTCCAGCGCTTGCCTGAGCTCCAGCTTGATGCCCGCATGCTGGACTTCGCCGCAGAAAGGAAAGCGGAATTCGAGCTGGGCGTCGAACCATTCGGGCCGGAACTCGAAACCATTGAGCTTGAGGTCGTCGAGCACATCGAGAAAGTCCGCCCAGACATAGTGCGGCAGCATGAAGCGGTCATGCAGCGAAGTGCCCCAGCGCACGAAGCGTCCGTCGAGCGGGTTCTTCCAGGCGCGTGCGATGATGGCCCGCACAAGCAATTGCTGCGCCAGAGACATGCGCGCATTGGGTGGCATCTCGAATCCACGGAATTCGACAAGGCCAAGCCGACCGGTCGGTCCATCGGGCGAGAATAGCTTGTCGATGCAGATTTCCGAGCGATGCGTATTGCCGGTGACGTCGGTCAACAGATTGCGGAACAGGCGGTCGACCAGCCATGGCAAGGGTGCGGCCCCCTGGTCGGGATGCGGCACCTGCGCCATCGCGATCTCGAGCTCATAGAGTGAATCGTGTCGCGCCTCGTCGAAGCGCGGCGCCTGGCTGGTCGGGCCGATGAACAGCCCGGAGAACAGATAGGACAATGAGGGACGCCGTTGCCATTGCAGCACCAGGCTCTTCAGCAGGTCGGGCCGGCGCAGGAACGGACTGTCATTGGGCGTGGCGCCACCGACCACGACATGGTTGCCGCCGCCGGTACCGGTGTGGCGGCCATCGATCATGAACTTGTCGGCGCCAAGCCGCGTCTGCCGCGCCTCGTCATAGATCGCCGTCGTCGTCGCCACGCAATCCTGCCAATTCGAGGCGGGATGGATGTTGACCTCGATGACGCCGGGGTCGGGCGCGACGCGGATGACATTGAGGCGCGGATCCTGCGGCGGGCCATAGCCCTCGATATGCACGGGAAGGCCAATCGCCTTTGCCGCGTTCTCGGCAGCGGCGACGAGTTCGAGATAGTCTTCCAGCGCCTCGACCGGCGGCATGAAAACGCACAGCCTGCCGTCACGCGGTTCGACCGAAAGTGCAGTGCGCACGGCGCCGCCGATCTCGGTGATCTCCTGCTCGACCCGCTCCTGCTGGCCGGTCGCCGCGGTGAACGACACCGCCTGCTGGCGGCGGGCCATTTCGTCGGCACCTTCCAGTTCGGCCGGAGCGGCCGCAGGCAAGATCGCTTCCCGCACGGGCAGCGGGCCACGCGGCAGCGACGGATCGACAGGCACGATGTAGGGGAACTGCGCCGGCGGCACATAGGGTAGCGTTCCCAGCGGCAGACGGTAGCCGACCGGGGAATCGCCCGGCACCAGGAACAGCCGGCCGCGCCGCGTCGTCCACCTCTCCGAACGCCAGCGCGGATCGGACGCCTGGCTGTTCCAGCGCTGCACCGGCAGCACATAGCCTGACGGCTTGGTCAGCCCACGCTCGAAGACGCGCGCCATGCGGCTGCGTTCCTCCGGATCTTCCAGCTTGGAGTTGGACGGGTCGACATTCTCGGGCAGCTTGCCTTCCTTGAGCAGCCATTCGGCTGGATCCTCATAGGCTTCACTGACCATGGACGTATCGATGCCGAGCTCGCCGGCGATCGCCGTCAGCAGGCTTTCGGCCTGTTTCGGCCCGACATCAGCCGAGCTTTTTTCCGGCGCGATCAGCGACGGATCGCTCCAGACCGGCTCGCCGTCGGCGCGCCAAAAGAGCGAGAAGGTCCAGCGCGGCAGGCTTTCACCGGGATACCATTTGCCCTGGCCGTAATGCAGAAAGCCGCCGGGCGCGAAGCGCTCGCGCAGGCGGCGGATCAGGGCGTCGGCCTTTTCACGCTTGCTCGGCCCGACGGCGGCGGTGTTCCACTCGGCGGCCTCGAAATCGTCGATCGACACGAAGGTCGGTTCGCCGCCCATGGTCAGCCGCACATCCCCGGCCGCGAGCGCGGCATCGACCTTGTTGCCGAGCGCGTCGAGCGCCTGCCAGCTTTCATCCGAGAACGGCTTGGTGATGCGCGGATGCTCGGCGATGCGATCGACCCGCATCTCGAAGCCGAACTCGACATTGGCAAAGCTCGCCATGCCCGAAATGGGTGCCGCATTGCGGAAATGCGGCGTGGCGGCCAGCGGCACATGGCTCTCGCCGGTGAGCAGGCCGGAAGTCGGGTCGAAACCGATCCAGCCGGCACCGGGAAGATAGACCTCGCACCAGGCATGCAGGTCGGTGAAATCGACTGATGTGCCGGCCGGCCCATCCAGCGCGACAAGGTCGGGCTTGAGCTGGATCAGATAGCCCGAGACGAAACGCGCGGCGACGCCGAGATTGCGCAGGATCTGCACCAGAAGCCAACTCGAATCCCGGCAGGAGCCCTTGGCCGCCGCCAGCGTTTCCTCCGGTGAGAAGACGCCGGTCTCCATGCGCACGATATAGGCGATCTCGCGCTGCAGACGCGCATTGAGGTCGACGAGGAAATTGACCGTGTTCGGCGCGCTGCGGTCGACGGTTTCCAGGAAAGCCGAGAGAAGCGGCCCCGCCGGCTCCGGTGCCCGGTAGATGGCCAGATCATCCCTGATTTCCTCGGGATAATCGAACGGGAACGCCTCCGCCGACGGTTCGACGAAGAAGTCGAACGGATTGTAGACCGTCATGTCGGCGACGAGATCGACCTCGATCTTCAGCTCCGTCACCGGCTCGGGAAAGACAAAACGGGCGAGGAAGTTGCCGTAGGGGTCTTGCTGCAGATTGACGAAGTGGTTCGCCGGCTCGACCTTGAGCGAATGGCTCAACACCTTGGTGCGGGAATGCGGCGCCGGCTGCAGCCTGATAATCTGAGGCCCGAGAACCACCGGCCGGTCGTATTTGTAGTGGGTCAGGTGGTAGACGGCTGCCAGAATTGCCATGGGGGCCCGTAGATCGGCGTTTAGCTGGCAGAACCCTGACACATCTGGCCGCCATTCTCCAAGCGGATGTTGCGGTGCACCTAAATTAAACGGCTATCGAACGCTCAGAAAAAGGCCTGTATCCCCGTCTGCGCCCGTCCCAGGATCAGCGCGTGCACGTCATGCGTGCCCTCATAGGTGTTGACGGTCTCCAAATTCTGCGCGTGGCGCATGACGTGGTAGCCGATCTGGATGCCGTTGCCGCCATGCATGTCGCGGGCCTGGCGGGCGATGTCGAGCGCCTTGCCGCAATTGTTGCGCTTGACGATCGAGATCATTTCCGGCGCCATTTTGCCTTCATCGAGCAGACGCCCGACGCGCAACGAAGCCTGCAGCCCCAAAGCGATCTCGGTCTGCATATCGGCGAGCTTCTTCTGGTAGAGCTGCGTGCCGGCTAGCGGCTTGCCGAACTGCTTGCGGTCCAGCCCATACTGGCGAGCGCGATGCCAGCAATCTTCCGCCGCGCCCATCGAGCCCCATGAGATGCCGTAGCGGGCCCGGTTGAGGCAACCGAACGGTCCGCCGAGGCCATTGGCGTTGGGCAGCAGTGCGTCCTCGCCGACCTCGACGCCTTCCATCACCACTTCACCGGTGATCGACGCCCGCAGCGACAGCTTGCCGCCGATCTTCGGCGCCGACAGCCCCTTCATGCCTTTTTCCAGCACGAAACCGCGGATCTCGTCCTTGCCGTTCGCGCCCTTCAACTTCGCCCAGACGACAAACACGTCGGCGACCGGCGCGTTGGAAATCCACATCTTGGAGCCGGTCAGCTTGTAGCCGCTGGCGGTCTTTTCCGCGCGCGTCTTCATGCCGCCGGGGTCGGAGCCGGCATCCGGCTCGGTCAGCCCGAAGCAGCCGATCCATTCGCCACTGGCGAGCTTCGGCAGGTACTTCTTGCGTTGTTCATCCGAGCCATAGGCGTAGATTGGATACATCACCAGCGATGACTGCACCGACATCATCGAGCGATAGCCGGAATCGACGCGTTCGACTTCCCGCGCCACCAGCCCGTAGGTCACATAGTTGGCGCCGAGGCCACCGAACTCCTCCGGGATATTGATGCCGAGCAAGCCGGCCTCACCCATCTCGCGGAAGATCGCCGTGTCGAAAGTCTCGTTGAGATACGCCTCCTCGATGCGCGGCGCGAGCTTGTCGGCGGCAAAGGTCGCCGCGCCGTCGCGCACCATGCGTTCGTCTTCCGAAAGCTGGCCCTCGATCAGGAACGGGTCTTCCCAGACGAATGCATTCTTGTCGGCGGCCATGGCTTGATCCTCAGAAGGGTGAAGCCCGGCTTATCGGCCCGTGGCCTGAAAAAATCAAACGAAATTGCTTCACCGATCAATGAGCGGTAGGAATGGCTCATGAGTGTCCAGCGTCGCCTTTTGCCCAACATCAGCGCCCTTGCCGCCTTCGAGGCGGTGGCCCGGCTTGGCAGTTTCACCGCCGCTGCCCAGGAACTGGATCTAACCCAGGGTGCCGTCAGCCGGCAGATCAGCTTGCTGGAGGATCAGTTCGGCCGCCGATTGTTCGAGCGCGACAGCCGCAACGTCCGCCTGTCGACGGCAGGCGAAATCTACGCCGAGGCAGTACGTTCGGCGCTTGGCCAATTGCGCGACGCAGCGCTTGGATTGATGAGCAATCGGCATAGCGGCATCCTGAACCTGGCCATATTGCCGACCTTCGGCACGCGCTGGCTGATGCCGATGATCCCCAATTTCGTCGAAAGCAATCCCGACATCACCATCAACTTCGTCACGCGCGTCGGCCGGTTCGACTTCGCCAGGGAGAGGTTGGATGCAGCCATCCACTACGGCCTGCCGGACTGGCCGGACGCCGATTCGACACTTCTGGTGCGTGAGACGGTGGCACCGGTGGTGTCGCCCGAGTTCCTCGCCGGCCGCGCCATCGCCACGCCGGCCGACATCGGTCGTTTGCCGCTGCTGCACATGACGACGCGCCCCGGCGCCTGGACGGAATGGTTCGAGCATCAGGGGCTGAGCGCGCCGACCGGGCCGGGCATGCAGTTCGAGCAGTTCGGCACCGCCGCCCAGGCCTGCATGGCGGGGCTCGGCGTGGCGCTGTTGCCGCTGCTCCTCATCGCTGGCGAATTACAGCGCGGCCAGCTTGTGCCCGCGCCCGGCCAGCCGATGCAAAGCCGCAGCGCCTATTACCTCGTCGTTCCCCACGACAAGCGCGGCTATCCACCGGTTGCCAGCTTTCGAGATTGGCTGCTGGGCCAGCGCGAGAAGGAGCCGGCTGTTCTGGCGTGGTAGCTATTTCCGCTTCAGTGCGTCCGCCAGTGCGGCGCCGAACGCACCTTGCTGTGCCGGCCGCTCGGGCTGGCGCTGCGGCGCCGGCGAGCGTGGCGCCGGCCGGCCGCCGCCATTGTCGCGCGGCCCGCTCCTCGGCGCGCCGCCCTCACCGCCATCCTTCCGCATGGAGAGCGCGATGCGCTTGCGCTTGATGTCGACATCGACGACGCGCACCTTCACCACGTCGCCCGCCTTGACCACCTCGTGCGCGTCCTTGATGAAACGGTCAGCCAGTTGCGAGACATGCACCAGCCCGTCCTGGTGGACCCCGATATCGACGAAGGCGCCAAACGCCGCCACATTCGTGACGGTGCCTTCCAGCAGCATTCCGGGCTTCAAATCCTTGATGTCGTCGATGCCATCGGCGAAGGTCGCGGTCTTGAAGCCGGGGCGCGGGTCGCGGCCGGGCTTTTCCAGCTCGGCAAGAATATCGCGCACCGTCGGCAGGCCGAAACGCTCGTCGACGAAGACACGCGGGTCGAGCGCCTTCAGCGCGGCGCTGTCGCCCATCAACGAACGTACGTCGCGGCCGCATGCGGCGACGATCTTCTTGGCCACGCCATAGGCTTCCGGATGCACCGACGAGGCATCGAGCGGCTCGCTGCCATTGGCAATGCGCAGGAAGCCGGCGGACTGTTCGAACGCGCGCGGCCCAAGCCGTGCCACCTTCAGCAGGTCCTTGCGGCTGGCGAACGGGCCGGTCGCATC
>NZ_JAPYKP010000063.1:0-31722 GCF_037179725.1 Mesorhizobium sp. Cs1321R2N1
GATCTCCGCATTGGGCTTTTCGGCGGTGAAGGCGATGATAACAGGCACGCCGTTCGAGCCGGCGTCGTTGATCAGCCGCTCGGCGGTGGCGATGCGCTTGTTCCAGTCGGCGGCGCTGGCCCAGTCATTGTCGATGACCAGCGCAAGGGCGGCGCCCTCGGCCGGCAGCTTTTCGCGCGGGTTGAACACAGGTTCGGCCAATGCCGCGACGACGAGGGCCGCCATCAGCAGCCTGAGCAGCGTCAGCCACCAAGGGCTACGCTGCGGTGTTTCCTCCCGTCTCAGCACACGGGCCAGGATCTTCAGTGGCGGGAACACCTCGGTTTGCGGCTTGGGCGGCGTCAACCTCAGCAGCCACCAGATCACCGGCAGCGCCAGCAGGCCCCACAGCACCATGGGAGCGCCGAAGGAGAGCGGCAGCCAGCTCATGCGACGGTCTTCCCAGGCTGATTGCCACCGGCGGTAATGTCAGGCTTACCGCCACCGGCGGTAATGTCAGGCTTACCGCCACCGGCGGTCATGCCGGGCTGATTGCCACCGGCGGTCATGCCGGGCTGATTTCCACCGGCGATCATGCCGGGAGTGGCGCTCGGCCCGGCATGACCGGAGGTCAGCCCGGCATGACCAGAGGTCAGCCCGGCATGACCAGAGGTCAGCCCGGCATGACCAGAGGTCAGCCCGGCATGACCGCCATCGGCGGTCATTGCCATGTGCAGGCGCACCAGCGCGTCGGAAGCCAGCCGGTCGGTGTGGTTGACGGTAAAGCTCCAGCCGAGCCGCTTGCACCAACTGGCCAGTTCCTGGCGGCGGGCGGTGTAGAGCAAGCGGTAGTCGTCGGCCAACATCTCGGCGCGGCCGGCGGTCAGCTTGTCGCCGGTCTCGGGATCGGTGAACTCGGTGCGGCCGGCATAGGGGAAAGTTTCCTCGGCCGGGTCGGCGACCTCGATCAGATGCGCGCGCACACCGTGGCGGGCGAGCACGTCGAGCCAGGCCATGGTTTCCTCGACCGGATCGAGAAAATCGCTGGCGATGACGATGTCGCAGAAGCGCCTGATGTCGGACAGATCGGGTTTTGCCGGTAGCTCGCCGGCATGCATGAGTTGGGCCGCGATGCGCTCGGCGCCGTTGCGGGCGGTGAATGGATCGGTCAGCCCCGGCCAGGCGATGCGCTCGCCGCTGCGCGACAGGAGCTCGGCCATGGCCAGTGTCAGCACCAGCGCGCGCGATTGCTTGGAAACGCCGGCACCCGTCGATTTGTAGAGCATGGACGGCGAGGGGTCGGCCCACAACCAGACCGTATGAGCGGCTTCCCACTCGCGATCCCGCACATAGGTGTGATCGTCGCGGGCCGAGCGGCGCCAGTCGATGCGCGAGGAATCGCCTTCGACATAGGGCCGGAACTGCCAGAAATTCTCGCCGATGCCGCGCTTGCGGCGGCCATGCCAGCCGGCGATCACGGTGTTGACGATACGGCGCGCCTCGACCAGCAGATCGGGGACAAGCGAAGCCCGCAACCGGCCGCGGGCGAGCGCGTCGCGCGTCGCTGCCGGAGCCTGGACCTCGCCGATACGCGCCATTAGGGTCTGGACCCGCTAATATGATCTAAATGGTGTGAGGCCATCTGTTCGGATACGCGGAGCGAAGGCGCAGGAAGCCATTCGGCTTTCAAGTCCTTCGCGACAAAGTAGGCGGGCAGATGGACCACATCCTCCGGACGCCGAAATGGCTCCAAGCTGCGTCGTCGAACCGCTTGGCCGGGGGAAAGACCCCGACCTTCGCGGTTCTCCTCGCATCTTTTTGCCATTTCAGGCGCCATTTCGATCATATTAGCGGGTCCCGACCCTAAACGCCTTTCACGAGTTTCGCCACGACGTCGCGCACGCTGGTGCCCTCGGCACGGGCGGCGAAGGTCAGCGCCATGCGATGCTGCAGCACCGGCTCGGCCAGTGCCCTGACATCGTCGACCGAGGGCGCCAGCCGTCCGTCGTAGAGCGCGCGGGCCCTGGTGCACAGCATCAGCGCCTGGCTGGCGCGCGGGCCCGGACCCCAGGCGACATGCTTGTCGGTGTCGGCATTGCCCTGGCCCGGACGCGCCGAACGCACCAGGGTGAGGATCGCCTCAACGACGCTTTCGGGCACCGGCATGCGGCGGATCAGCGTCTGGATCTCCTTCAGCCGTGCCGGCTGCAGCACGTTCTGGGCTTTCGCGTCCTCGACGCCGGTGGTTTCCAGCAGGATGCGGCGCTCGGCCTCGATTTCGGGGTAGAGGATGTCGACCTGCATCAGGAAGCGGTCGAGCTGGGCTTCGGGCAGCGGATAGGTGCCTTCCTGCTCCAGCGGGTTCTGCGTCGCCAGCACATGGAAGGGCGAGGGCAGATCGTAGCGCGCGCCGGCAATGGTGACATGATATTCCTGCATCGCCTGCAGCAGCGCCGACTGCGTGCGCGGCGAGGCGCGGTTGATCTCGTCGGCCATCAGCAGCTGGGCAAAGATCGGGCCGGAGATGAAGCGGAAGGAGCGCTTGCCGGTCTCGTCCTGCTCCATGACCTCGGAGCCGAGGATGTCGGACGGCATCAGGTCCGGCGTGAACTGGATGCGGCGTGAATCAAGCCCGAGCACGACGCCCAGCGTCTCGACCAGCTTGGTCTTGGCCAGGCCCGGCACGCCGACCAGCAGCGCATGTCCGCCGGCCAGCAGCGCCACCAGCGTGCGCTCGACGACGTTTTCCTGGCCGAAGATCACCCGGCCAACCCCGTCGCGGATCCTGGAGATGTCGGCAAGCGCCTTCTCGGCCTCGGCGATCATGTCCGTTTCGCTGATCGGACTTTCCTTGACCATCACGCTCATGCCGCATCGATCCCTTTGGTTGGAATGCCATGGTTTGGAAATACTGGTCCGCACCATACCATAGACTGCCGCGATTCGGCCTCGCGGAGCGCCTATGGTTGAACTTAAATCACAGACTTAGGCTGACAAGCGGAACAACAGTGACTATTTCGTGACGATGACGGAACACCACGAACATCGCCAACAAAGCCTTACGCAGGCCACCGAGGCTCGAGGCCTCGAGGCGCTGATCTCGCGCGCGGCCCGTGCCGGCAAGGGCGCGGCGCCGGTCGAGCGCTGGAATCCCGACTTTTGCGGCGATCTCGACATGGAGATCAAGGCCGACGGCACCTGGTTCTACCTGGGCACGCCGATCGGCCGCATGCCGTTGGTGCAGCTTTTCTCTTCCGTGCTGCGCAAGGACGCCGACGGTAGGACCTATCTGGTGACGCCGGTGGAAAAGGTCGGCATCCGCGTCGCCGATGCGCCGTTCATTGCCGTCGAGATGGATGTTTCGGGCGAAGGCGAGGATCAGGTCATCACCTTCCGCACCAATGTCGGCGACGTGGTCGAGGCCGGACCGGAGCGGCCGCTGCGCTTCGTCGACGAGAACGAGACCGGCGGCTTGAAGCCCTATCTGCTGGTGCGCGGCAGGCTGGAGGCGCTGGTGGCGCGGCCGGTCATGTACGAACTGGTCGGGCACGGCGAGGAGATCGAGATCGACGGCAGGGCGATGTTTTCGGTGCGCTCGAAGAACGCCGTGTTTCCGATCATGCCGGCGGATCAGTTGGAGCGGTTGAGCGCATGATGGACCAGGTGTCGCCGGCACCGTTCTCATCGGCGGATTTTCGCGCGCGCTTTGCCGCGCAGCCGGACGCGCATGCCGGCGACGACTATGGCGATCACCGCTTCAATCCCGGCCACCCGCGCCTCAACCCAGGCAAGCCGCTCCGCAACGCGGCGGTGCTGATCCCGGTGGTCGACCATGACGGCGAGGCGACGGTTCTCCTGACCAAACGGGCCGAGAAGCTGCGCAACCATTCCGGCCAAGTGGCTTTCCCGGGCGGCACGATCGATGCGACCGACGCGAGCCCGGAGGCGGCGGCGCTGCGCGAGACCTTCGAGGAAATCGGCCTTGCCCCGGATCGCATCGAGATCATCGGCCGCATGCCCGATTACGTCGCCGGCAGCGGCTATCGCATCGCGCCGGTGCTCGGCATCGTGCGGCCGGGTTTCCAATTGGCTTTGAACGTCGACGAGGTCGATGCCGCCTTCGAAGTGCCGCTGCGCTTCCTGATGGACACCGCCAATCACAAGCGCGACAGCCGCATGTGGAACGATCTCGAATGGTTCTTCTACGACATGCCCTATGGCGACCGGCGCATCTGGGGCGTCACCGCCGGTATCATCCGTACGCTCTATGAAAGGCTCTATGCGTGAGTGTTTCGATCGCGGGCAGGGCCGACTGGCTCTCCGACAAGCATTTGCAGCGCCTCCTAGGTGTGCTTACCGAAGGCGGTGAAGAGGCACGCATCGCCGGCGGCGCCGTGCGCAACGTGCTGATGGGCCAGCCTGTCACCGACATCGACATCGCCACCTCTTGCCTGCCGCAGGAAACCATTCGTCGCGCCGTGGCGGAAGGCTTCAAGGCGGTGCCGACCGGCATCGAGCACGGCACCATCACGGTGGTTGCCGGCGGAAAACCGTACGAAATCACCACCTTGCGCGCCGATGTGGAGACCGATGGCCGCCGCGCGAAGGTGTCGTTCGGACGCGACTGGAAGCTCGACGCCGAGCGGCGCGATTTCACCATCAACGCGCTCTACGCGGAGGCCGACGGACGGGTTGTCGACCTTGTCGGCGGCATTGCCGACATCGAGGCGCGCCGGCTGCGCTTCATCGGCGATCCGGAGGCCCGCATCCGCGAGGATTATCTGCGCATCCTGCGCTTCTTCCGTTTCTTTGCCTGGTATGGCGATGGCCGGCCGGACGCCGAGGGACTGAAGGCCTGCGCCCGGCTGAAGGAGGGCCTCGGCCAACTCTCGGCGGAACGCATCTGGTCCGAACTGAAGAAGCTCTTGTCGGCCCCCGATCCTTCGCGGGCGCTGCTCTGGATGCGGCAGGCCGGTGTCCTGACCGCCGCGCTGTCGGAAAGCGAGAAATGGGGCATCGACGCGATCCACGGGTTGACCAAGGCCGAGAAGGACCTGAGCTGGGCGGTGGATCCGATGCTGCGGCTGGAGGCAATCGTGCCGCCGGATGCGGCGCGCATGAAGACGCTGGCCGTGAGGCTCAGGTTCTCGACCGCCGAAGCCGACCGCATGCTCCACTGGGCGCTCTCCACGGCCATCGAGCCGAAGACGACCGAGGGCGAACTGGCGAAAAAACTCTATCGCGGCGACCGGCAAGGGTTTGTCGACCGCCTGCGGCTTGCGCTTGCCGCGGCGCGGGTGCGCGCTGTCGAGAACAATAATGCATTGCTTCAAGCGGGCGGCTTTTCGCGCCTGCTTGCCTTTGCGCTCAAATGGGAAAGGCCCGAATTTCCGCTGCGTGGGGCCGATCTGACCGCGCTCGGCGCAACGCCAGGGCCGAAGCTCGGCGAAATCCTGAAAAACATCGAGGCGGAATGGATCGAAGCGGGATTTGCGCCTGATCGCGCCGCGCTGCTCGAACGCGCCGCGCAGGCCCTTGAAACGTAGCCAGAACCGCTGGGTCTCTGCCGGTGCCACCCTGCGGTTCCGTGCCGCTACCTGATCGACAGCGGAGCGAGGGCACGCGAAAGGCTTGCCTCGCCCTTGCCGTAGACGGAGGCGCTATAGTTGGCCAGCGTGTCGGTACGGGCCGTGTTCAGCAACTGGTTGGTGATCTGGGTCGGCGTTGCCTTGGTGAACTTGCTGCCCACGATGGCAGCGTAGCCGGCAACGATCGGCGCGGCGAAAGAGGTGCCGTAAAGGCCGGTCTTGTCCCCGGTGACACCCACGACCAGGAAATGGCTCTGCACAGCCTCGTTGGAGCCGGCGATGTTGGAGTACCAGGCCATGCTGGCCTTGTTCGACATCGTGCCGTTGCTGTTGAGCGCGCCGACGAAAATCGCGGATGCCTTTCCGACCAGGGCGAGGTCGAGATAATCCTGCTGGCCGCTGGTGACGCCGCCCACGGCAACCGCGTCGTTGCCCGCGGCCTTCGAAACCACGGCCGTTCCCTTGGTGGCATAGGAGATGATGGAGGCTTCCTCGGCGCTCCATCCGATCTGGCTGGGGCTGTAACCCGCATTGGTGTACATGCCATAGCTCAGATTGAGCACGTTCAGGCCCGGCGACAGCGCGACCGATGAGCTGGTGGAAAAGTCTTTCGACCTTATGGTTGCCAAGGGCGCAACCATGCTGGCTTCTTCGCGGGTCCATTCGCCGTGGCGCTGGGTCTGCGTGCCGATGCCGAAATTGCCGCTGAACTTCGATGTGCTGGAGAAATCGTCGACGATCGTGATGGTGACGCCTTGGCCCTTGTAACCGGCACGCCATGCGGCTCCGACATCCGGGTTCATCCAGCCCTGCAAAATCTGCGATGTAGCCGCCGGCAAGGTTGCGCTCAGGCATATGGAAGCGTTCGACTGACCGCCCCGGCAGAGCGTGGATAGCGGATCCGGACCGCCAGCTTCTTGAGCCGCCGCCATGGAGGCCGGCAGAAGGGCGAGGGCCGTGGCGACACCGAACTTCCAACGCGCTTTTGACATGATCTTACCCCGGTTCAAACGGAAGCTAGGACGGACTACCGCGAATCTCCGGCGGCTATGCCACATCTCGTGCCCGGCCCCTCGCGATCAGAAAGTAACACGGTAATTCAGCCAGAGATGCTGGCTCTCCGGTTTAGCGTTAACCAGATATTTCAAGGTTTCCTCGGGCGCCATCTCGCCGGCGGCGAGCCGGCAATTGACGCTGTAGGTGCCCAGATCGCCATAATCGGCCTGGCAGGGCTTTTCGGTGAGCTTACCGCCGAAGGTCGTGGTGAACGACAGGGACAGTATGCTGTTCGCACTCGGATGCAGCTGTGTGAGGAAACCAACCTTGAGGCTGGGCTCGATCCGATACTTCTCGCCTTGTTCCCCGGTGCCAAACCCCCAAAGAATACCGGTGTCCTGCGTGATCTGCGTCATCAGGTCCACATGCATGTCGACCCAGTTTGTCTGGTACCACTGATTGAACGATATCCGGCTTCCGGTCTGCAACTCATACCCGCCGTCACCCAGGCCTCTCGCCTTGTCGCTGAGCGGCGAGCCCTGGTGGATGTCGATGAGCGATGTCGCCCATTCCTGGGCAACCGCTGGTGGCGTGCCGAGGAGCGCCCACGGCAGGAGCGCCGTTGCGCACAAACTCGCACGATTGCCGAACTTTTCGCGCATCCGCGAAACACCTCGCCCCACCGATTCCGGACCAGTGCCTGACGGCGACGGGCTTCTCTGGCAGCCCCTGTAGTCTGGATATCAGTCTGACGATCGCACGGGTTCGGTTACCGCGTGGTTTATTTTAGCTGGAGCAAATATGATTTTTGGAGGCGCAGTCCATGCGTCGAAAGAAACCGATGCGACGCGCGTTACCCGAGCGCCACCGCGGTTCCTTTGCTAATACCGACAGCCCCGCCGCGCCCTACGCCGCGTCGCGGGCCTTCTCAATTCGGGAGCGGATAGCCTCGATCATCGTCTCGCGGATGATCGTCTCGCCATGCGTTTCGCGCATATGCTCGACGGCACGGCGCATGACCTCGGCCTCCTCGTCGGCACGGGTATGCCAGTCGCAGCCGGGAACCAGCGATCCGCAGTGGAACTGCTTCATGGGATTTCTCCTCTTCCTCCATGGAGCCGGATCGACTGCCCTGCAGGGACAGGCCGGAGCTCCGCATCTTCTTGGCCCGCTGTGCGGCCTCGGAACCGGACCACGGGCAGGGTGAAGACCATAACACAGATGGGGTGGCTTTGGTTGCGGTCAACGGTGAAAAGGCGGAGCAGCGCTGCTCCGCCCTCTTTACGCTAGCCCTGCGGGCAGGCCATCACTTCACGATCTTGACTGCCTCGGCAACCTTGTTCTTGCCGCTCATGTCCCACGAAATTCTGACCTTCTCGCCGACCTTCAGGCCAGGATCCTTGAAAGTCTCGGGAAGCGTAAAAGACGATCCATTGTCGAGAACCAGGCTCTTGGACGCCGTATCGAAGGTCTTGACCGTTCCGGTGGTATGCTTGACGGCGGCGAACGCCACCGAACCGGAAGCAAGAAGGGCGGCCGCGGCGGCGGAAACAATGATCTTTCTCATGCTGATACTCCTGGAAGAGCGGGCATCCTTTTTCACGAAGATGATCCGCATCGTCTTTGGGCCGTCCGGTCGCGTCGAGTCGCGGCCCGCCTTGTTCCGACGCAATTCCGAAGGGAAAGCGGTTGCATTTCCTGGAATTGTCCTCAGGCAAACCACCGGCGCTTCCCGACCCAAATGCGACAAATAACCCAATTTTTTCAGATGGATATTAGACGAAAAAGATATCCCTGGCGTCACATTCCGCGCCCATTTTCGACAAATGGGACATCAATGCGGCTTCACGTCGCGCTCACCATCTTGTTACGGCCAGCGCACCTCCGGCGGCAGGCTGGACAAGATCGAGGCGACATTGCCGCCGGTCTTCAGCCCGAAGATGGTGCCACGATCGTGAAGAAGGTTGAATTCGACATAGCGGCCGCGGCGGATGAGCTGTTCGTCGCGGTCGCCATCGGTCCAGTTCTCGTTGAAGTTGGCGCGCACCAAATGGCCGTAGACGACGAGGAACGAACGTCCGACATCCTGGACGAAATTGAAATCGGCGTTCCAGCCGCCCTTCTCCTCCGCCGAATGCAGCCAGTCGAAGAAGATGCCGCCAGTGCCGCGCGGCTCGTTGCGGTGCGGCAGGAAGAAGTACTCGTCGCACCAGCCCTTGAATTTCGGATAGTCGGCGACGCCGGCGTTCTTCTCGCAAGCGAACTGCATGGCACGGTGGAAGGCTGTCGTGTCGGGATCGTCCTGCGTGCGGCGGCGGTCGAGCACCGGCGTCAGGTCGGCGCCGCCGCCGAACCAATGCCTGGATGTGACGACCATGCGCGTGTTCATGTGCACGGCCGGAACGTTCGGGTTCCACGGGTGCGCGATCAGCGAAATGCCCGATGCCCAGAAACGCGGGTCTTCCTCGGCGCCAGGCATCTGCTTCCTGAATTCGGGCGAGAACTCGCCATAAACGGTCGAAGTGTGGACGCCGACCTTCTCGAAGACACGGCCATGCATCATCGACATGGTGCCGCCGCCGCCCGTGCCTTGATCGCGCTCCCACGGCGTTTTTTCAAAGCGGCCCGGCGACCACGAAGCCAGCGGCCCGCCGAGATCCTGCTCGATCTGCTCGAAGGTGGCGCAGATGCGCTCGCGTAGCGCCTCGAACCAAAGCCGGGCCTTCATCTTCTTCTCTTCGATGTCGGCGGGCAGCCCCGCCGGTATTTCAGGTCGTTCCAAGTGCCGTCTCCGGTTTGCGGGGCGGTGAGTCGACAAAAGACTCGTCTTTTCCGGGCGCGATCCCTAATCTCTTAAGGGACAGGGTCAAGTCACTTTGGTTTCGCGCATGATCCTTTCCGAACCTCGATTCCGATTTCGGGGTCATGCGCCAGGTGCAAGGAGTTGTTTCGTGCGCGCCCCGGCAAGACCGCCGCTGGATGGACTGAAGAAAAGGCTCGACCAAAGCCGGGCCGAGCGCGCGCGCATGCCGCGCGACGGTTTCCTGCGCGAGACCTTCGTCCTGCCGCGCTCGGATGCCCGCCTCAAGGCCAAAGAATGGTTCGAACGCTTCCCCAAGCAGGCCTACTGGACCGAGATCGAAAGCTGGTTCGAGCGCCCGGGGGATTTGATCGAGTTTACGATCAGGCGCTTGCCGGCGGCGGATTAGGATTTCCTCGCCCCGTTTGCGGGGAGAGGATGCCGGTAGGCAGGTGAGGGGCGGCGCGAACCTTCGAGTGCTGGCGCTGCCCCTCATCCGCCTTTCAGGCACCTTCTCCCCGTGCACGGGAAGAAGGAAGAACCAGCCGCCGCGCGCCAGTTCCCTCCCGGGCCAGACGATCCTCCTTGTTGCGCAGCGGACATTTGTCGATCGACATGCAGCCGCAGCCGATGCAGTCGGTCAGCCCGTCGCGCAGTTTCTTCAACTGGGCGATCTTGTGATCGAGCCCGTCGCGCCAGGCTGTCGACAAAAGGTTCCAGTCGTCGCGTGTCGGCGTCCGGCCCTCGGGCAGGGATGCCAACGCATCACCGATCTCGGCCAGCGAGATGCCGACCTCCTGCGCCACCTTGATGATCGCCACCCGCCGCAGCACGTCGCGGCCGTAGCGGCGCTGGTTGCCTGACGTGCGGTGGCTGCGGATCAGCCCGCGGGCTTCATAGAAATGCAGCGCCGACACCGCCACACCGCTGCGCGCAGCCACCTGGCCGACCGTCAATTCCAACACTGGTGCCATCTCGCAATTTTCCGCTTGACCTCAAGTTAAGTTGAGCTTGTAGCCAAGAAAGCCTGGATGTGCAAACGAAGGAGAAGGCGGATGTGCGCCTGGGCAAAAATCGCTGCGGACCGCGCTGCCGCCGGTCCCTTAGCCGAGCTGCCGGATGGCTTCGCCCGCCACCATGGCCACGGAAAGGGCGACGTTGAGGCTGCGCGCGGTGGGCCGCATCGGGATGGTCAGCCGAACATCCGCCGCCTGATGGACTGGATCCGGCACGCCCGCGGATTCGCGGCCAAACAGGAGGATGTCGCGGTCGGTGAAGCTGAAGTCGGTGTAGGGGGTCGCAGCCTTGGTCGACAGCAGCACCAGCCGATCCGCGCGCGCCTTGCGCCACTCCTCGAAGGCGTGCCAGTCGACATGCCGGGTCAGGGCAGCCGTTTCGAGGTAGTCCATGCCGGCGCGCTTGAGCGCTTTGTCGGAGAGCGGAAAGCCAGCCGGCTCGATGATGTCGACGCCAAGCCCGAGACACGCGGCGAAGCGCAGGATTGTCCCGGTATTGCCGGCGATGTCAGGCTGGTAGAGCGCGATGCGGAGACCACGGTTCACTTTCGCGTCCTTCTAATAAGTGGCAGATCGGCCACAGCTGCTTCGCGGTTTTGTAAATTCCTGGACCTGCGGGTGGCCATTTTCTGCGAAGTCGAGTATACGACCAGCATTGTCAACCCGAACCGATGGAGGGGTAATTCATGATGGCCATGTACATCCAGCGCCCCACCCGTGGGCTTACTTGCGCCCTGGCGGTTTCGGTACGACGTTTCTCCTGATCTTTTAGACACTTCCGCACCGATTTCCGCCGAAACCATACCCTGGTCTTCGAAGGAATCCTGCGATGTTTTTCAAGCTGCCGAAGGGGCCGATGGCCCCGTCCCAACGCGTCCCGACTGATCCGCCGCCGATCCCGCGGCACGATGTCGATCATCCTTTTCATCTCTATTTTCACACGGAGGACGGACCGATGTTCGATCCCTACAGAATACCGGGCTCGAGGAGCCTGCATGTCCACCGGCTGCCGACCTGGGCGCTGCTGATCGGCGAGACCTATTCGTCGGCGGTTCATGCCGAAGTGCGCCGGCGTCCGCATCGCGGCATGCTGCCGGATGTCGATTTCTCGCACGCGGTTCCCGACCCGAGCCGGCCGTCGCTGGTGCGCCGGATCGTCCGGCTGATCCGGCCGGGCGCGAAAAACCGGACTGGTGGCACCGTGTCGTCAGGATCGACAAAGGTGCCTGTCGGCGAAAAGCCGGCGAACCCCTATATAGCGCGAAGCAGGGCCGACGCTCCGGATGATTCCGGAGCGTCGACCCTCGATGCCATGCGGTCCGAGGACTTTGTACGTCGCCAAGCCGCGTAAGCGGAAAACAGATTTTACAGGCATGCCTATGTTGTTGTTTAGCTGGTTTGAAAGAAGGCTCGATCCGTTCCCGGCCGCGGAACCGGTCGAGCCGCCCAAGACGCTGGTTGCCTTCTGCCTGCATTATACGCGCGGGGCATGGCCCTATATCCTTGTCGATGCGGTGCTGGTGGCGGCCATCGCCATCGCGGAAGTGTGGATGTTCGGCTTCCTCGGCCGCATCGTCGACTGGCTGTCGGGGCAGAACCGCGAGACTTTCCTGCAGACGGAGGGCTGGAAGCTCGCCGGCATGGCCTTCGTCGTCTTGTTTGCGCTGCCCGGCACGGTTTGGCTGCATTCGCTGCTCAACCAGCAGACGCTGATGGGCAACTATCCCATGCGCATCCGTTGGCAGGTGCATCGCTACCTGCTCAAGCAATCGATGAGCTTCTATCAGGACGAATTCGCCGGCCGCATCGCCACCAAGCTGATGCAGACCGCGCTCGCCGTGCGCGAATGCGTCATCAAGGTGATCGACGTCCTCAATTACGTCATCGTCTATTTCCTCGGCATGCTGTTGATCGTCGGTTCGGCCGACTGGCGGCTGGCGGCGCCGCTCGGCGTCTGGCTGGTCGGCTACATCCTGTTGCTGCGCTTTTTCATCCCGCGCCTGGGCAAGGTCGGCGAGGAGCAGGCCAATGCGCGCTCAACCATGACCGGCCGCGTCGTCGACAGCTACACCAACATCCAGACGGTCAAGCTGTTTTCCCATTCGCGCCGCGAGGCCGCCTTCGCCAGGGAAGGCATGATGGGCTTCCTCGACACGGTCTACCGGTCGATGCGGCTGGTGACGGTGCTGTTCGGCTCGCTCTACATACTGAACGCGCTGCTGCTGTTCTCGGTCACCGCGATCTCGCTGTGGCTGTGGATGGGGCAAGCGGTGACGATCGGCGCGGTTGCAGTGGTCATCGGCCTGGTGCTCCGGATGTGGGGCATGTCGCAGTGGATCATGTGGGAAATGTCGGGCCTGTTCGAGAATATCGGCACGGTGCAGGACGGCATCGCCTCCATCTCGCTGCCGCGCCTCGTCGAAGACAGGCCGGATGCCAAGGAGATCAGCGTTTCCAAAGGCGATATCCGCTTCGAGGACATCCGCTTCCACTACGGCAAGCAGAAGGGCGTCATCGAAAACCTGTCGCTGACGGTGAAGCCGGGCGAAAAGGTCGGCATTGTCGGACGCTCGGGTGCCGGCAAGTCGACGCTGGTCAATCTCCTCTTGCGCTTCTACGATTTGGAGTCCGGCCGGATCCTGATCGACGGCCAGGAGATCGCCGGCGTGAAGCAGGATTCGCTGCGCGCCCAGATCGGCATGGTCACGCAGGATACCTCGCTGCTGCATCGTTCGGTGCGCGAGAACATCCTTTATGGCCGGCCCGATGCCAGCGACGACATGCTTGTCGAGGCGGCGCGGCGGGCAGAGGCGCTGGATTTCATATCGGCGCTTTCGGACCATAGCGGCCGCCAGGGCTTCGATGCCTATGTCGGCGACCGTGGCGTCAAACTGTCCGGTGGCCAGCGGCAACGCATCGCCATTGCTCGCGTTATGTTGAAGGACGCGCCCATCCTTATCCTTGACGAGGCGACGTCGGCGCTCGATTCCGAGGCGGAAGCGGCCATCCAGGAGAATCTCTACAAGCTTATGCAGGGCAAGACCGTCATCGCCATCGCGCACCGGCTGTCGACCATCGCGGCGATGGACAGGCTCGTCGTGATGGACCAGGGCCGCGTCATCGAGGAGGGTTCGCACGAGGAACTGGTCGCCAGGGGCGGGCTCTACGCGCAGCTCTGGCAGCGCCAGTCGGGTGGATTCCTGCTCGAAGACGGCCCGGTCGACGCCGCCAACGACGCAGTTGTAAAGGGGCAAGCCGCAGAATGATGGCCGCCGCATGATGACAGCCGTCTACCGCTGGTTCGAGACCTGGGTCTACCCGTTCAGGGAGCCGGCGAATCTTCGGCCGCCGGCCAGCGTCGCCGGCTTCCTCCGACACTATGTCGGGCAGGCGAAGTTCGCCTTCTTCGCCATGCTGGTCATCGGCGGCATCGCGCCGCTGGTCGAGGCCGGCCTGTTCTATTTCGTCGGACGGCTGGTCGATATTCTCGACCAGTTGCCCGGCGAGCGGAGCTGGCACGCGCTGTGGACCGCCGCCGGCCCCGAACTTATGTTCATGGTCGCGGTGGTGCTGGTCATCCGCACCGTGGTCGTTGGGCTGTCGGCGCTGGTCGACGAACAGACGATCACGCCCGGCTTCTACAATCTGGTGCGCTGGCAGGCGCACCGGCACGTCTCGCGCCAGTCCTATGCCTTCTTCCAGAACGATTTCGCCGGCCGGATCGCGACGAAAGTCTGGCAGGCCGGGCAGGCGACCGGCGACCTGATGGAAAGCTTCATCGAGGTCGTCTGGTTCATGATCGTCTATACGGTGACGACGCTGGCGCTGGTCGCGGGGCTCGACCTCAGGCTCGCGGTGCTGGTGATGATCTGGATCACCGCCTTCGGATTTCTGGCCAAGCTCTATCTGCCGGCTATCCGCAAGCACGCCGAAGCGACGGCCGAGGCGGGCTCGATGATCAATGGCCGCATCGTCGATTCCTATTCCAATGTACAGACACTGAAACTGTTCGCGGCCGACGGAGACGACCGCTACATCAGGAACGGCTTCGACATCTATCTCGACGCATTGCGTCCCTTCACCCGCCGGTTGACCGGCGTGCGCATGGCGTTGACGACGCTGTCGGGCATCATGATCACGGCGATCGGCTGCTTTGCCGTCTATCTCTGGGTCGAGGGCTCGATCACCGTCGGCGCCGTCGCCTTCACGCTGTCGCTGGTGCTGCGCCTCAACATGCTGCTCGGACGGCTGATGATGCAGATGAACGGTATCTTGCGAAACCTTGGCGTGCTGGAGAACTCCAAGGCGCTGATCTCGCAGCCGCTCGGCCTGACCGACGCACCGGGCGCGAAAGAGCTGGTGGTGACGGGCGGACGCATCGACGTGAAGAATGTCGAATTCCACTACGGCAAGGGGTTTGGCGTGCTGAACGGCATCGACCTTGTCGTCAAGCCGGGCGAGAAGGTCGGGCTGGTCGGGCCATCGGGCGCCGGCAAGACGACGCTGGCCAACCTGATCCTGCGCCTCTACGATCTCGAAAGCGGCCGGATCACCATCGACGGCCAGGACGTCTCCGGTGTGACGCAGAATTCGCTGCGCGCCAATATCGGCGTCGTCAGCCAGGACACCGCTCTGTTCCATCGGTCGCTGCGCGACAACATCAAGCTCGGCATGCCCGATGCGACCGACGCGCAGGTGATCGCGGCGGCCAGGAAGGCCGAGGCCCATGAATTCATCTTGACCTTGCGCGACAACAGGGATCGCCAGGGCTACGAGGCCTTCGTCGGCGAGCGCGGCGTCAAACTGTCGGGCGGCCAGCGCCAGCGCGTGGCGATCGCCCGCGTCTTCCTCAAGGATGCGCCGATCCTGATTCTCGACGAGGCGACGTCGGCGCTCGATTCCGACATCGAGGCGGCGATCCAGGAGAATCTGACGCGGCTGATGGAGAACAAGACCGTTATCGCCATCGCGCACCGGCTGTCGACGATCGCGGCACTGGATCGCCTTGTGGTACTCGATGGCGGCCGCATCGTCGAGCAAGGCACGCATGACGAACTGGTGGCGCTCGACGGGCTCTATGCCCGGCTGTGGAAGCGCCAGTCCGGCGGCTTCCTCTATCACGAGGAAAGCGTGCTGGAAGAGACGCGGCCGGCGGAGTAGGCGCATGGTTGGATCGCCAGAGTTCGGCCCAGAGGTCGGCTATGTCCTCAAGCGTTTGCGACCAACCGTGGCGGCCTTCGACGCGTTGAAGGAAGAGAGCCGGCTGGAAGGCTATTGGATGCTGGTGCGCCTGGGCGATGGCTGGGCAAGCGGCCGCAACAAGTTCCTGAAGCGGGGCGAGGGACTGTTCGGGATGTGGCATGGCCGGGAACTCGCCGGCGTGTGCGGGCTGAACATCGATCCCTATTTCGAGGGCAGGGACCAGGGCCGGGTCCGGCACCTGTTCGTCAGTGCGCGTCACCGCCGCAACGGCCTTGGCCGCATGCTGGTCGAGGCCGTGATCGGCCGGGTCGGCCAATATTTCGCTGTGTTGAACACCCGTGCGCCGCCGGAAGCCTTCGGCTTTTATGAACGGCTTGGTTTTCAGCACGTGGAAGGCGAAGAGTTCGTCACCCATCGCATGATGCTCGGGAAGGGGAACTGAAATGTCCTTGCGTCCGCCATCTCATCTTGCCGCCGCGCCGGCCGCCGAAGCGGCCTTCGATGCCCTTGGCCATGAAATCCTCGCCGAGAAGGCGGCGGCACTCGGTCGCGCGGGGCAGCGCGTGGAAGAAACCTTGGCCCGGCTGCGCGACAATGGCGACGACGAGTTGCGCCCTCGTCTGCTCAAGGAGGCGGCCGCCGCGGTGCATGGCTATTTCATCCAGCGCGAACTGTGCGGCTTTCGCAAGCATGACGCCGTGATCCGCGAATACAACATCCCGAAAGCCGTGCTGGTCAGGCTTGGCGCCATGTAGAGTTGGAGCTTGCCGCGCTGGTTTCCCTGTGGAAGCGCGCCAGGCGGGCGGCAAGCGCTTCGGGATTTTCATCGGCAACGAAGTGTCCGCTGCCGGCTATGATGTCGCCCTCGACATTTGAGAGCCCGGCTGCGCGCAGGCCATCGACATAGTCGCCGATGGCGCCGGACTCGGCCGCACTCCTCAGATACAGAACCGGAACCGCAATCGGTTTCGCGGGCCGCGCGGCATTGACCTTGGCATCCTCCGGAAAGGCACGATACCAGTCGAACCCCGCCTGGAGGCTTTCCGGCCGAGAATAGGCCTTGGCGTAGATTTCCCTGGCCTCGTCAGGAATCGAGGCTCGATCCTTCGAAAGCACATTGAAGAAGAAGTCGAAATAGGCGCTCTGATGGCCGCTGACCAGCGTTTCCGGCAAGGCCGGGACGGCATGGAACGCGAAGTGCCAGATCCGCGGATCGCGAATGACCTTCTCCCACGGCGCGACGCCTGGAATGACGACATCCATGATCGCCGCGCCGGAAAGGATGTCCGGATGGTCTCTCAACAAGGCAAACACGATCTGGCCGCCGACATCATGGCCGGCGGCCACGAGTTGGCGTAGTCCGCAAGTCTCTGCGACGCCTCTCATCAGTCTCGCCAGGGTTCTCTTGTCGCCAGCCCCGGGCAGGCCTTGCGAGCCGCCGATGCAGGGCAGGTCAGGGGCGACGACCCGGTAGTCGGCCGCCAACCGGCCGATCACCCGCTCGAAGGCGTAGGAGCTTTGCGGCCATCCGTGCAACAGGAGGAAAGCCGGTGCTCCGGCAGGGCCTGCCTCGCGCAGGGCAATGCTCAGGCCTTCGATTTCGATGGTCGAGGTTGGCATGTCCTGGCCCTGGCGGCTTTCCGGTTGGCTCCCATGCCGTAGATCTAGGCGCCGACCGGGAAGCCGCCAGGGTTATGCAGGAATTACTCCAGCCATTCGGTTATGAAGCTGCCGTTCTCGTGGATGTCGGTCGTTTCCAGCGGACCCGGGCCGAGATTGGTGAATTTGTGCGGCGTGTGCGGCGGCACGATGACGATCTGACCGGCGGTGGCCTCGATTTCCTGGTCGCCGACCGTGAACAAGGCGGTACCCTGGCGGATGATGAAGATCTCCGCATAAGGATGAGCGTGCAGCCGCGGGCCGCCGCCGACGTCGGGCAGGTAGTTGAAGATCAGGCAGGAGTTCGAGCCGTAGGCGCCGCATTGCAGTTCGCCCTTCCAGTGGTTGGAACGAACAGCCCATTCCTCGCGATCGATGACATGCGCCATGCGGCCAAGGATAGATCACGCCGATGCTCCGTGTCGAGGCGAAGCCAGGCATCGGATTTGCGGTTGTTTCCCGGTTGTTTAGCCGCCTTTCGCGGCGCCTGGCCGTCCCGCCCGGCGACAGGGTATTTCGTCCCCGCGACAATCTGCCCTTGTGCCTTCACCCGTCTGGACAAAAACGGGCTTCACGCATAAACCGAAGTCCAAATGCCGGAGGAATTCGCTAGCCTGTTCGCCATGCGCTGTCGGGTTGGCGTGATTGAGCGGGGACAAGGCTCGGCCACCGGCGCGGAAGAGGCGAAAGGATCAGGCACCCGTGAGCGCAACCGACATCCACGATCCCAACCGTCGAGATTTTCTCTACGTCGCCACCGGCATGGCCGCCGTGGTTGGCGCCGGTGCGGTCGCCTGGCCGTTCATCGACCAGATGCGCCCCGACGCCTCGACGCTGGCGCTCGCTTCGGTCGAGGTCGATGTCTCTTCGCTGACGCCTGGCAGCTCGCTGATCGTCAAGTGGCGCGGCAAGCCGGTCGTGGTGCGCAACCGCACCGAGAAGGAAATGAAGGATGGCGAGGCCGTCAGCCTCTCCGATCTCAAGGATCCGATCGCGCGCAACGCCAATTTGCCGTCCGATGCGCCGGCGACCGACGCCAACCGCACCACGCCCGGCAAGGAAGCCTGGATGGTGATGGTTCAGGTCTGCACCCATCTGGGCTGCATTCCGCTCGGCCAGGAAGGCGATTTCGGCGGCTGGTTCTGCCCGTGCCATGGCTCGCAATACGACACTGCCGGCCGCATCCGCAAAGGCCCGGCGCCGGAGAATATGGCGATTCCGGTATTCAAGTTCGTTTCCGACACCAAACTCCTTATCGGTTGAGGCAGGGGATATTTCGATGAGCGAGGGACACTCGACCTATACGCCGAAGACCGGTATCGAACGCTGGTTCGACGCCCGCATGCCGCTGCCCAGGATGGTCTATGACAGCTTCATCGCCTATCCGGTGCCGCGCAACCTGAACTATATGTGGACCTTCGGCGGCATCCTGGCGATCATGCTGGTGGCGCAGATCCTGACCGGCATCGTGCTGGCCATGCACTATACGGCCGACACCAATCTCGCCTTCGGTTCGGTCGAGAAGATCATGCGCGACGTGAATTCGGGATGGCTGTTGCGCTATATGCATGCCAACGGCGCCTCGTTCTTCTTCATCGCCGTCTACCTGCACATCTTCCGCGGTCTTTATTACGGCTCCTACAAGGCGCCGCGCGAGCTTCTGTGGATCCTCGGCTGCATCATCTACCTCCTGATGATGGCGACCGGCTTCATGGGCTATGTGCTGCCATGGGGGCAGATGAGCTTCTGGGGCGCCACCGTCATCACCGGTTTCTTCAGCGCCATTCCGCTGGTCGGCGACTGGATCCAGCAGCTGCTGCTCGGCGGCTTCGCCGTCGACAATCCGACGCTGAACCGCTTCTTCGCGCTGCATTACTTGCTGCCGTTCATGATCGCCGGCGTCGTGGTGCTGCATGTCTGGGCGCTGCATGTCGTCGGCCAGTCGAACCCGACCGGCATCGAGGTCAAGTCGAAGACCGACACCGTCGCCTTCACCCCCTACGCGACCATCAAGGACGCGTTCGGCATGATCGTGTTCCTGTTCATCTTCGCCTATTTCGTCTTCTACCTGCCGAACTATCTCGGCCATCCGGACAACTACACGGTCGCCAACCCGCTGAAGACCCCGGCCCATATCGTCCCGGAATGGTACTTCCTGCCGTTCTACGCGATCCTGCGCGCCATCACCTTCAATGTCGGGCCGATCAATTCCAAGCTCGGCGGCGTGCTGTGCATGTTCGGTGCCATCGTCATGCTGTTCCTGGTGCCGTGGCTCGATACTTCCAAGGTGCGCTCGGCGGTCTACCGGCCCTGGTACAAGCTGTTCTTCTGGCTGTTCGTGGCCGATGCCATCCTGCTGGGCTGGCTGGGCTCGCAGCCGGCGGAAGGCAGCTATGTGTTCATGGCGCAGATGGCGACGCTGTTCTACTTCGCCTTCTTCCTCATCATCCTGCCGGTTCTTGGCCTGATCGAGACACCGCGCAGGCTGCCGAACTCGATCACCGAGGCGGTGCTGGAGAAGAACAAGGGTGGCAGCGGACATCCGGTGGGCGCCACCGCAGCACCTGAGACCAAGGGCTGAGCGGTAGAGAATCTAAGGGGATTTGGCATGAAGAAGATTCTCACCTCGCTGGCGCTGATCGGCCTTGTGGCCGCCGGCACCGGAGTTGCAGGCACTTGGGCATTCGCGGCCGAAGAGGCCCATAACGCGGCGGCACCGACGCATTTCCCGATCAACGAGCCGAAGGAAATGAGCTGGAGCTTCACCGGCCCGTTCGGCACCTATGACAAGGCGCAGCTGCAGCGCGGCCTGAAGGTCTACAAGGAAGTTTGCTCGGCCTGCCATTCGATGAACCTGGTGGCGTTCCGCACGCTGTCGGACCTCGGCTATAGCGACGCGCAGATCAAGACGCTGTCAGCCGAATACACCGTCCACGACGGCCCCAACGATGCCGGCGACATGTTCGACCGTCCCGGCAAGCCGTCCGATCATTTCCCGGCGCCGTTCGCCAATGAGGAAGCCGCCGCTGCCTCCAATGGCGGCGCGGCGCCGCCGGATATGTCGCTGCTGGCAAAGGCGCGCGGCGTCGAGCGCGGCTTCCCGCAGTTCGTCTTCGACATCTTCACCCAGTATGATGCCGGTGGTCCCGACTACATCCATTCGCTGCTGACCGGCTATGACCAGACGCCCCCGGCCGGAATTGTCATCCCGGAAGGCACGCACTACAACCCGTATTTCATGTCGGGCGTGTCGCTGAAGATGCCCAAGCCGCTCTCCGACGGCCAGGTGACCTATGACGACGGTTCGCCGCAGACCATCGACCAGTATTCCCGCGACGTGGCTGCCTTCCTGACATGGGCGGCCGAGCCGCACATGGAAGACCGCAAGAAGATGGGCTTCCGCGTGCTGGTGTTCCTGCTTCTGTTCGGCGCCCTGGTCTACATGACCAAGCGCAAGGTGTGGGAAGCCGTCGCGCATTGAGCGATGCCGCAGTCTGAAATTCAAGAAAAGGGCGCCGCGAGGCGCCCTTTTCTGCTTTTGGGGTGGATTGCGCCGCCACGTCTCGGCGGTGTCACATAGCCGTCACCACACATCGCGATCCTGCGGCGCTCTCATCAAAGGATCACGCCCATGAAAAGATACGCATCGCTAGCGGCAGGCCTGCTGCTGCTCGTCGTTGGTTCCACGGCCCGCGCCGAAGACGCAAAGCCCTTCATCACCAACAAGGACGTCGACCTGACGATGATCCTGCCGCCGCCGCCAGCAAATGATTCGGCCGAGACCAAGGCCGAGCTTGGCGAGGTGCTGACCATGCAAGTCACGCGCACACCTGAAATGGAAGCCCGCGCCATCGCCGATGCCGAGGAAAACGTCTGGCGTTTCGCCGACGTCATGGGACCGAATTTCAACAAGGACAAGCTGCCGAAATTCAGCGCCTTCTTCGATCGCGTGGTGGAGACCGAAGGCGCCGTCGTCGATCCGGCGAAGGACGTCTGGAAGCGCCCGCGTCCGCACCAGCTCAGCGACCTCGTGAAGCCGGTGGTGAAGCTGTCGAGCTCCGGTTCCTGGCCGTCGGGCCATGCGACCGTCGGCACGATGATGGGCATCATCCTGTCTGACATGGTTCCGGAAAGGCGTGCCCAGATCATGGCGCGCGCGGCCGAGTTCGCCCATAACCGCATCGTCGGCGGCATCCACTATCCGTCCGACGTCGAGATGGGCAAGATTTCCGGCAGCGTCATCGCCGCGGTCCTGCTCAACCGCGATGACTTCAAGGCCGAGTACGACGTGGCCAGGGCGGAGCTTCGTTCCGATCTCGGCATGTAGGGTTTGCCCGATAGCCATCTGTTCGAGCGGGGCGCCTTCGGGCGCCCCTTTTCGTGTCGGCCACGGCCTGCGCCCACGGCAAGGAAATTGCCTGGCATTGCTGCCAAATCCTTTGCCGGATGCGCTTGTCTCGACCGTCACATCGCGCTAGCCGTTGTCGGTCGCGCCGGGTTACGATCGGCCCCGCGCTGTTTCGCTTCTGTCAGCTGGATCATCCGGAGCCGCTTCATGAAATCCTCGCTCGAAGACACGCTGCTGGCGTCGATCCGCACCATCCCGGACTATCCCAGGCCCGGCATCCTGTTTCGCGACATCACCACGCTGCTCGGCAACGCACGCGCTTTCCGCCGCGCCATCGACGAGCTGGTGCATCCCTATGCCGGGCAGAAGATCGACAAGATCGCCGGCATCGAAGCGCGCGGCTTTATCCTGGGCGGCGCCGTCGCCCACCAGCTCTCGGCCGGCTTCGTACCGATCCGCAAGAAGGGCAAGCTGCCTTATGAGACCGTGCGCGTCGCCTACAGCCTGGAATACGGGCTGGACGAGATGGAAATGCACAAGGACGGCGTCGCGCCCGGCGAGAAGGTGATCCTGGTCGACGATCTGATCGCCACCGGCGGCACGGCGGAAGCGGCGGTCAAGCTGCTGCGCCAGATCGGGGCGGATATTCTCGCGGCTTGCTTTGTCATCGACCTGCCGGATCTGGGCGGGCGCGCGAAGCTCGAAGCGCTCGGCGTGCCGGTGAGGACGCTGATCGGCTTCGAGGGCCATTGAGCATTTCTTCCTTCTCCCACAAGGGGAGAAGGAAGAGACGCCTCACCCAACCCTCACCAGTACCGCGCTTTCGAATTCCAGCACCTTGCCGCCGGTCGAATCGGAGGCCTCGCAGAGCAGCGCCAGCAACCGCCAGCCGGCGCGGGACGCGATGGGGCGGTGGGAAAGCGCCGTGCGCGTGAAGGTGATGGTTTGCCCGGCGTAGACGGGCTTCAGCCATTTCAGGTTCTTGAATCCGGGCGAGGGGCCGAATTCGGGCACCGGGCCGTCCCAGCCTTCGGTGTCCAGGCGGGTCTCCAGGTTCAGCTTCATCCAGGTGGCCGCGGTGTGCCAGCCGGAGGCGCAGAGCCCGCCGAGCACGCTCTTTCTCGCCGCCTCCTCGTCGATATGAAAAATCTGGGGGTCGTATTTGCGGGCGAACGCCTTGATCGCCTCGGGTTCGAATGTGTGCGAACCGAGTGTGACGGTCGTGCCGATGCGGAAGAATTCATCCAGCGTCATGACGCATTCCCCGCGGCATCGCGCGTCAGGAACATGACGGAGTTCTCCAGCTCGAAGACGCTTTCGCCGCGCTGGTTGACGAGTTCGCTGCGCATGGTCACGAAGCCGAGTTGCGGCTTCGACTTCGACAGGCGCCTGGCCAGAACCACGAGGTTGCCCCGCAGCGTATCGCCGGCGAGCACCGGCTTCTTCCATTTGACCTGATCGACGCCGGGCGCGCCCTGGCAGGTGGAGTCAAGCAAGAAGGCATCGCACAGCATGCGCATGAACATGGCGCAGGTGTGCCAACCCGAAGCCGAGAGGCCACCGAGGATGCTGGCCTTGCCGGCCTCCTCGTCGAGATGCATCGGCTGGGCGTCGAACTCGCTGGCGAACTCGACGATCTCGGCCGCGCTCACCTGTTTGGTGCCGAGGTCGAACTTGGCCCCTTCGACGAAGTCCTCATACGCCCATGTCTTTCCGGTCATGGTCTGCAAATCCGGTTGTAGAATGCGCGATCCCTTTGGATCGGAAAACCCGGATGCAGGCCGCGGGCGGTTTGGTCAAGCCCTTTTCTGCTGAGCCAGCCCAGCCCGCGACCACGATGCCGCAGGGATGGTGCTGTCCAACCGAGGGGCGGGTCGCTCTATGGCGACCTCCTCACGTGTTGAACTTGAACATCATGACGTCGCCGTCCTGGACGACGTATTCCTTGCCTTCATCGCGTGCCTTGCCGGCTTCCTTGGCCGCCACTTCGCCGCCCAGCGTGACGAAGTCGTTGTAGGCGATGGTCTGGGCGCGGATGAAGCCGCGTTCGAAGTCGGTGTGGATGACGCCGGCGGCCTGTGGGGCCTTGTCGCCCTTGTGGATGGTCCAGGCGCGCGTTTCCTTCGGCCCGGCGGTGAAATAGGTGATCAAATGCAACAGATCGTAGCCGGCGCGGATGACCTTGTTCAGGCCAGGCTCGTCGAGCCCGAGCGAGGACAGGAACTCCATCTCTTCCTCATCCGAGAGCTGGGCGACTTCGGCCTCGATCGCGGCCGAGATCACCACGGTGCCGGCGCCCTGCGCGGTGGCCATCTTCTCCACGGCCCTGGTGTGCTCGTTGCCGGTCGCGGCATCGACCTCGGCGACGTTGCAGACATAGAGCACGGGATGCGAGGTCAAGAGGTTCAGGCCCTGCAGGATGCGCAGGTCCTCCGCCGAAATCCCCTTGAGCAGGATGCGGGTCGGCTTGCCGGCCTGCAGCAGCTCGAGTGCCGCCTCCATCATCGGCAATACGGTCGTCGCTTCCTTGTCCTTGCTGCCCGCGCGCTTGCGGATCTGGACGATGCGGCGCTCAATGCTGTCGAGGTCGGCGAGCATCAGCTCGGTCTCGACCGTCTCGGCGTCGGCGACAGGGTCGATGCGGCCCTCGACATGAGTGATGTCGTCATCCTCGAAGCAGCGCAGCACATGCACGATGGCATCGACCTCGCGGATGTTGGCGAGGAACTGGTTGCCCAGCCCTTCGCCCTTGGAGGCGCCGCGCACCAGGCCGGCAATGTCGACGAAGGAGATGCGCGTCGGGATGATCTCCTTCGACTTGGCGACCTCGGCGATCTTCTGCAGGCGCGGATCAGGCACCGCCACCTCGCCGGTGTTCGGTTCTATGGTGCAGAAGGGATAGTTGGCGGCCTGCGCGGCGGCCGTCCTCGTCAGCGCGTTGAAAAGCGTCGACTTGCCGACATTGGGCAAGCCAACGATGCCGCATTTGAAACCCATTTTGTCCGGTCCTATCGGGAAAAAGCGAAATTTGATGAGGGCTATGGGCGATAGGGGTTAGGAACGTCAAGCCCTGTAAGGCCACATGCGCCTGCGCTTCAGTCCTTGTTGCCGAAGAGTTTCTTCAGCATGGCGGCCATCGGGCCGGTCTCGGGCAGTTTGGCGGGCGCCTGCTGGGGGCGGGCCTGGCGGACATGGCTTTGCTGTTTCGGGCTTTGCTGTTTCGGGCTCGGCTGCTTCTGCGCCGGCTTTTCCGGTTCGACGCCCGCCTTACCCTGGACGGCAAGGGCGGCCTTGTTCATGAAGCCGGACTCGTCGCCCTTGACGATCATCGCCGCATTGTCGGCGATCGCGTCGAGCAGCGGGTCGAGCCAGTCGCGGTCGGCCTTGGCGAAGTCGCCGAGCACATGATGCTGGACCATTTCCTTGACGCCGGGATGGCCGACGCCGATGCGCACGCGCCGATAGGCGTTGCCGACATGGCCGTCGATCGAGCGGATGCCGTTGTGGCCGCCGGCGCCGCCGCCGGTCTTGATACGCAGCTTGCCTTCGGCAAGATCGATCTCGTCATAGAAGACGGTGAGGGCGGAAAGGTCGAGCTTGTAGAAGCGCAGCGCTTCGCCGACGGACTGGCCGGACAGGTTCATGAAGGTCTGCGGCTTGATCAGGATGATCTTTTCGCCGCCGAGCGTGCCTTCGGAAATCAGGCCCTGGAACTTCTTCGACCAGGGCGAAAAGGAATGGCGGCGGGCGATAGCGTCCGCCGCCATGAAGCCGACATTGTGCCGGTTTTCAGCGTATTTCGCGCCCGGATTGCCGAGGCCTGCAAAGACAAGCATCGTCGCCTCCGGGCGTGAAAAGAGTTACTTCTCTTCGGCGGCGGGAGCCGCTTCGGGAGCCGCAACCTCGACCGTCTCTTCCGTCTCCGGCTTCATCGCCGACGAACCGGCAACGGTCGCGATGGTGAAGTCGCGGTCGGAGATGACCGGCTTGACGCCGGCCGGCAGCTTGACCGCCGAGATGTGGATCGAATCGCCGATGTCGGCACCGGTGAGATCGACGGTGATGAATTCCGGGATCGCATTGGCAGGGCAGTGGAACTCGACTTCGTGACGCACGATGTTGAGCACGCCGCCGCGCTTGATGCCGGGCGACTTGTCTTCATTGATGAAGTGCACGGGAACGTCGACGTTGACTTCGGTGTCCTTGCCGATGCGCAGGAAGTCGACATGGACAGGGAAATCCTTGACCGGGTCGAGCTGGAAGTCCTTCGGCAGGACCTGGATCTTCTTGCCGTCGACATCGATCGTGGCGACCGTGGTCAGGAACCCGCCGCCATGGATCTTGTAGTAGATGTCCTTGTAGGTGAGCGCGATCGCCAGGGGAGGCTGTCTGTCACCATAGATTACTGCAGGCACTTTACCGTTGCGGCGAACTGCACGGGCGGACCCCTTACCGACCTGTTCGCGCGCTTCGGCCTTGAGCTCGTAAGTATCGTGGCTCATGGCTTTTCCTTTCGCGTGTTATGGAGCGCCTACGGTTGGCGATGTGCCAGGCCGTAAACGTCGAAAGCCGCCAGACCTCGATACCCGAATGCCGGAAACCGCAGCGAGCGGATCTTTGTTCGGGATCACAAGGGGAAGGCAGCCTTCCGCCGCGTTGCCTCCAAGGGTGTCTACGCGGGTGGCGGCTCTATAGCGGAAGGCGGGCAGGCGTGCAAGCGGAGGTGGGAAAGGCCGTCGTTAACGGTCGCCGCTCAAGGCATCGCGCAGTGCCTGGACCTGCCGGTTCAGGGCGTCGAGCTCGGCCAGCGTCATGCCCGAGCGCTCAACCAGGGTCTCGTTCAGGCAATTGCACTGGACGAGCAGCTTGCGGCCGGCTGATGTCAGGTCGACCTGTACCTGGCGCTCGTCGGTCTGGCTGCGCTGGCGGGTCACCAGGCCGGATTGTTCCATGCGCTTGACCAGCGGCGTGACCGTGCTCGATTCCAGAGCGAGCCTGTGCGCGATCGTGCCGACCGACATGCCGTCGGCCTCGCCTAGCGCGTTGAGCACGAGATATTGCGGATAGGTGATGCCCATCCCGTCCAGCATCGGCTTGTAGGTGCGATTGATCGCCATGCTGGTGGCGTAGAGCGTGAAGCACAGCTGATTGTCCAATGGGAGAGGCACGACGCATTCCTTTGCCGATTAAACGCCTAAAATATGTACTACGAAAAATGATATCGCGATACATATTTTTTGTAGACACGGGGATCGAGCTGCGCTAACGTTATCTATATCGCGATATTGTTTATCGCGATACTAATCAAAACGGAGATTGAGATGACCTCGCAGACCAAATCAGGCTCAGGCAGCGGCACGATCACCACCAAGGACGGCACGCAGATCTATTACAAGGACTGGGGAACCGGCCAGCCCATCGTCTTCCATCACGGCTGGCCGTTGAGCAGCGACGACTGGGATGCCCAGATGCTGTTCTTCCTGTCACAAGGCTACCGCGTCATCGCCCATGACCGCCGCGGCCACGGCCGGTCGACGCAGACGGATATCGGCAACGAGATGGACACCTATGCCGCCGATGTGGCTGAACTTGTCGCGCATCTCGACCTCAGGGATGCCATCCATGTCGGCCATTCGACCGGCGGCGGCGAGGTGGCGCGCTATGTCGCCCGGTATGGTGCGGGCGGCCGTGTTGCCAAGGCAGCGTTGCTCGGCGCGGTGCCGCCGATCATGCTCAAGACCCCAGCCAATCCCGGCGGCCTGCCCATCGAGGTCTTCGACGGCTTCCGTTCCGGCGTCGCCGCCAACCGCGCGCAGCTTTACATGGATGTTCCCGCCGGCCCGTTCTACGGCTTCAATCGCCCGGATGCGCAGGTTTCGCAGGGTGTGATCGACAACTGGTACCGCCAGGGCATGATGGGTGGCACCAAGGCGCACTATGACTGCATCAAGGCTTTCTCGGAGACCGACTTCACCGAAGACCTGAACAAGATCGACGTGCCGGTGCTGGTCATGCATGGCGACGACGACCAGATCGTCCCCATTGCCGACTCGGCGCTGTTGGCCATCAAGCTGCTCAAGAAGGGCGAGCTCAAGGTCTACAAGGGCTTTCCGCACGGCATGGCCACGACCCACGCCGAAATCATCAACGCCGACCTGCTGGCCTTCTTCAAGGCCTGAATCCTTCCCGCCTGAATGGCAAAGGCACCCGCCATATGGCGGGTGCCTTTGCCTGGATACAGCTCGGATGATTTATGCGGCTGCCTGCGCCTTGCGGGCTTCCTTCATGTTGGGCAGGAACACCGTCAGCAGTCCCAGGAACGGCAGGTAGGAGCAGATCTGGAAGACGAAATCGATGCCCTTCATGTCGGCGACGACGCCAAGCACGGCGGCCGCGATGCCGCCGACGCCGAAGGCGAAGCCGAAGAAGATGCCGGCGATCATGCCGACGCGGCCCGGCACCAGTTCCTGCGCGAAGACGACGATGTTGGAGAAAGCCGACGACAGGATCAGGCCGATCAGCACGGTCAGCACCATCGTCCATTCCATGTTGGCGTAGGGGAGCGCCAGCGTGAAGGGCAGGACGCCGACGATCGAGAACCAGATCATCGCCTTTTGTCCATAGCGGTCGCCGAACGGACCGCCGAGCAGGATGCCCAGCGCCGACGAGCCGAGGAAGAGGAACAGCATGACCTGCGACATCTGCACCGAAACGCCGAACTTATGGATGGAATAGAAGGTGTAGTAGCTGGCCAGGCTGGCGATGTAGGCGTTCTTGGTCAGCACCAGCAAGGTCAGCACCGCCAAGGCCCACATCACCTTGCGGCGCGGGAAGGGCGAGACGTAGCTTGCCGTCTTGCGATTGCCTTGCGCGGCGCGCAGGCGGCTGTACCAGCCGCCGACCTGCCACAGGATGACGATGCCGATCAGCGAGCCGACGGCGAACCATGCGATGCTGGTCTGGCCGAAGGGCACGACGATGAAGGCGGCCAGCAATGGGCCCATGGACTGGCCGAAATTGCCGCCGACCTGGAACAGCGACTGCGCCAGGCCAAACCGGCCGCCGGATGCGAAACGGGCGATGCGCGAGGACTCCGGATGGAAGATCGCCGAGCCGATGCCGATCAGCGAGGCGCCGATCAGGAGGAGGTAGTAGTGCCCGGCATAGGCCAGCACGACCAGGCCGATCAGCGAGGACGCCATGCCCCAGGGCAGTGAATAGGGCATCGGCCGCTTGTCGGTGACCGCGCCGATGATGGGCTGCAGCAGGGATGCCGTCACCTGGAAGGTGAAGGTCAACAGGCCGATCTGCCAGAAGTCGAGGCCGTAATTGTCTTTCAGAAGCGGATAGATGGCCGATAGCAGCGACTGCATGATGTCGTTGATGGAGTGGCAGAGGCTCACCGCCAGGATGACGGTGAAGGCCGTCGCCTGGGCTGAAGCGTGACTGGCGGTCGCAGGCGGCGCGACGCTGGTGGCTGTCGTATCGGTCAAGATAGGCTCCAAAGTCTTTTTGGCGGTTTTTCCCGCAGGCGGTGTGGCGGGCGCTTCCCGCAGGCAGCCTTATAGTCCGGTTGCCAAGCGACTTCTTTCGTGGTTTGGTCCAATAGTTTCGCAAGTGGGCCATACCGAATGCCAAAAACCAGGGAGATTTTCGGCGCCGGCCACACCGATCTCGAGCAATTGCACGGGCTGCGCTGGCAGTGGCTCGAGCAGGCGGTCGGGCCGGCGGTGGTGTTGCCGACCGAATATCCGGACGGCTACCACGTGCCGCACCACCACCACAGCCGCAGCCAGTTGCTGCATGCGCTGGTCGGCGTCGTGCTGGTGACGACGCGGCATGGCCGGTGGATGGTGCCGCCGGACCATGCGATGTGGATCCCGGCCGGCATCGAACATTCGGTCGAGATGCTGGGCGATGTCTCGATGCGCTCGGTCTACGTCATGCCGCAGGCGATTCCGGGCCTGCCGGAGGGCATGCGCGTCGTCGGCATCACCGACCTGATGCACAGCCTGATTGTCGAATCCGAGAAGCTGCCGCAAGGCGGCGAGCTTGAAGGGCGCGGCGGCCTGATCATGAACCTTCTCCTGCATGAGATCCCGCAATTGCCGGAGCGGCCGCTCGGCCTGCCGTTCCCGTCGGATCCCAAACTGGCGGCGCTCTGCCGGCGTTTCGTCGCCGCACCCTCACCGCATGCGACGATCGACGAATGGGCCGATACGGTCGGCATGAGCCGGCGCTCCTTCACGCGCGCCTTCCAGCGCCAGACCGGCCTGTCGCTGTCGACATGGCGCCAGCAGGCCTGCCTGTTCGCGGCGCTGCCGAGGCTCGCCGACGGCGAGCCGATCACCCGGGTGGCGCTCGATCTCGGCTATGACAGCGTGCCGGCCTTCATCACCATGTTCAAGCGCATGCTGGGTTCCTCGCCGCGCTGCTATATGCGCGGCGCGCGCGATGCCGGCGAAGGCATGCGGCGAGCCCCGGCCCGGCTGGAAGCCCCGACGCCATCGGCCCTGCCGCAGGGGTGACTGATCTTTCAGTCGAACAGGCTCGACACCGATTCCTCGGTCGCCGTGCGCGAGATGGCTTCGCCCATCAGGTCGGCGATGGAGATGACGCGGATGTTGGGGGCGTCGAGCACGCCCTGCGTCGGCTGGATGGAATCGGTGATCACCAGTTCCTGCAGCTTCGAGCCGCTGATGCGGGCGACCGCGCCGCCCGACAGCACGCCGTGGGTGATGTAGGCGGTGACGCTGGTGGCGCCGTTGGCCAGCAGCGCGTCGGCGGCATTGCACAGCGTGCCGCCGGAATCGACGATGTCGTCGATCAAAAGGCAATCCTTGCCGGCGACCGCGCCGATGATGTTCATGACTTCCGATTCGCCCGGACGCTCACGGCGCTTGTCGACGATGGCGAGCTGCGCGTCGAAGCGCTTGGCCAGCGCGCGGGCACGCACCACGCCGCCTATGTCGGGCGACACCACCACGACATTGCCGAGCTGCTTGTATTTCGCCTTGACGTCGCGGGCCATCACCGGCACCGAGAACAGATTGTCGGTCGGGATGTCGAAGAAGCCCTGGATCTGGCCGGCATGGAGATCCAGCGTCAAAACCCTGTCGACGCCGGCGCGGGTGATCATGTTGGCGACCAGCTTGGCCGAGATCGGCGTGCGGCCGGAGGCGCGGCGGTCCTGCCTGGCATAGCCGAAATAGGGGATAACCGCCGTGATGCGCTTGGCCGACGAGCGCATGAACGCGTCGATCATGATGAGCAGTTCCATCAGGTGATCGTTGGTCGGGAACGAGGTCGACTGCAGGATGAAGACATCCTCGCCGCGCACATTTTCCTGGATTTCGACGAAGATTTCCTGGTCGGCGAAGCGCCTGACACTGGCCTTGCCCAGCGGGATGTTGAGATAGCGAGCGACCGCTTCGGCCAGCACCCTGTTGGAATTGCCCGCGAAGAGTTTCATGCACCGTTCCTGGTGGAGGACGGAGAGGCCTGGCGGACTCTCCTGCGCCTTTTAACCGGGCTTTTAGCGGCCCGCGCCGGTATTGCAAGCGCCGAGATCGTGAATCCGCCGGCTAAGCTCACGAAAACTGTTAGCCATCACCGACTGACAACAGAGAGCTGCGGACTTCCGCTGCTCCCTCTGCTCGTTCGGGCATCCGGATTTTCCCAAAACCGTTTTCCACTTTTGGGTTCTGGACTAGCTCGCCTTGCCGCTGAGAAAGGCCGCGAACTGGTCGATGGTCTGGTCGGCGATCGCCTGCATGGTGGCTGGCGAGACCGACTTCCAGCTGTCGGCGCTGTCGCCGGAACCGGTCGAAGGCGCCTTCATCTGGCCGTTGATGCGGTGCAGCCGGTTGCCGGATGGGTCGTAGACGTCCCAGACATAGATGACGGTGGTGTCCTTGCCCTCCGTCATCGCCGAGAAGTAACCCTTGAGCACATGGGTGGCGGTCTGGTCCTGGCTGCCGGCCAGCGTGATGCCGCGCTGCTTGGCGCGTGTCTGCAGTTCCGCCGTCAGCGGCGTGGCGGCTTCCACCGAAGCGCCGACGATCGGCGCGATCTGCAGCCGGGTCTTCGACAGGATGGCGGCAGCCTGGGCGGAGGTGACGGGCGCGGCGGCGG
>NZ_JAPYKP010000064.1:0-31272 GCF_037179725.1 Mesorhizobium sp. Cs1321R2N1
CGGCATTGGCGGCTGAACCAACCCTGCTGGAGGCCGTCGAGAAGGCTGGTCCGGCGCCTGATTGGCCCGCACCGCAAGGGTTCGCGGCCTCGCCGAACGTTAGCCCCTTTGCGCGCTTCCTGCCGTCCTTCGATCTGGCCCCGGCACGCGCTGTCGCCGGGTTGATCGGCGCGGCGCCGCTTCCCGCCTTGCCATTGCGTGGCCACAGTGCCGGTTGATGCTGGGCGAAAGCTTAACCCAGACATGCTGTTCTGCTTGGCAAGGGGGGACGCTCTCCCTATGTTAGGCCCAAGTTTCCTCTCATGATGCTGTCCGCTCGCGGACGCCAACGGGACAATTGATGAATCCGAACTATCGCAACCTCGCGCTCTGGGCGATCATAGCGGTCCTGCTCATCGCCCTCTTCAATCTGTTCCAGACACCGCAGACGCGCGGGGCTTCGAGCGATGTGCCTTATTCGCAGTTCCTGCAGGATGTCGCGGCCGGCCGGGTCAAGACGGTGACCATCGCGGGCGCTCGCATCACCGGCACCTACACCGACAATTCCAGTGGCTTCCAGACCTATTCGCCCGGCGATCCCCAGCTGGTCTCGCGGCTGCAGGACAAGAACGTCACCATCAATGCGCGGCCCGAGACCGACGGTTCCAATTCGCTGTTCGGCTACCTGATCTCGTGGCTGCCGATGATCCTCATCCTCGGCGTGTGGATATTCTTCATGCGCCAGATGCAGTCAGGCTCCGGGCGCGCCATGGGCTTCGGCAAGTCGAAGGCCAAGCTCCTGACCGAGGCGCATGGCCGCGTCACCTTCCAGGACGTCGCCGGCGTCGACGAGGCCAAGGAAGATCTCGAAGAGATCGTCGAGTTCCTGCGCGATCCGCAGAAATTCCAGCGCCTCGGCGGCAAGATTCCGCGCGGCGTGCTGCTGGTCGGCCCTCCCGGCACCGGCAAGACGCTGCTTGCCCGCTCGGTCGCCGGTGAAGCCAACGTGCCGTTCTTCACCATTTCGGGCTCGGACTTCGTCGAGATGTTCGTCGGCGTCGGCGCCAGCCGCGTCCGCGACATGTTCGACCAAGCCAAGAAGAATGCGCCCTGCATCATCTTCATCGACGAAATCGACGCCGTTGGCCGCCATCGCGGCGCCGGCCTCGGCGGCGGCAATGACGAGCGCGAGCAGACGCTGAACCAGCTGCTGGTCGAGATGGACGGCTTCGAGTCCAACGAAAGCATCATCCTGATCGCCGCCACCAACCGCCCTGACGTGCTCGATCCGGCATTGCTGCGTCCAGGCCGTTTCGACCGCCAGGTGGTGGTGCCGAACCCCGACATCGTCGGCCGCGAGAAGATCCTCAAGGTGCATGTGCGCAACGTGCCGCTGGCGCCCAACGTCGACCTCAAGGTCGTCGCTCGTGGTACGCCCGGCTTCTCCGGCGCCGACCTGATGAACCTGGTCAACGAATCCGCGCTGATGGCGGCGCGGCGCAACAAGCGCCTCGTCACCATGGCCGAGTTCGAGGACGCCAAGGACAAGATCATGATGGGCGCCGAGCGCCGCTCGTCGGCCATGACCCAGGCCGAGAAGGAGCTGACCGCCTATCACGAGGCCGGCCACGCCATCCTGGCGCTCAACGTGCCGTCGGCCGATCCGCTGCACAAGGCGACCATCATCCCGCGGGGCCGCGCGCTCGGCATGGTCATGCAGTTGCCGGAAGGCGACCGCTACTCCATGAGCTACAAATACATGATCTCGCGCCTCGCCATCATGATGGGCGGCCGCGTCGCCGAGGAGTTCAAGTTCGGCAAGGAGAACATCACGTCCGGTGCTTCCTCCGACATCGAGCAGGCGACCAAGCTGGCGCGCGCCATGGTCACGCGCTGGGGCTTCTCCGACAAGCTCGGTCATGTCGCCTATGGCGACAACCAGGAGGAAGTGTTCCTCGGCCATTCGGTGGCGCGTACGCAGAACATCTCGGAAGAGACCGCGCAGATCATCGACGGCGAGGTGCGCCGCCTGATCGACGAAGCCTATTCCACGGCTAAATCCATCCTGACCAAGAAGAAGAAGGAATGGATCGCTCTGGCGCAGGGCCTGCTCGAATACGAGACGCTGTCCGGCGAGGAGATCAAGCAGTTGATCGCCGGGCAGAAGCCCTCGCGCGATCTCGGTGACGACACGCCGCCGAGCCGTGGCTCGGCCGTGCCGAAGTCCGGCCGCCGCAAGAAGGGCCCCGAGCCCGAAGGCGGCATGGAGCCGCAGCCGTCCAGCTGAGCTTAGCTTCCTGGTTCTAAGAAAAACGCCGCGGCTTCAAACCGCGGCATTTTTTTATTCGGTGCTGGTCACGAAGCGTGCGGCGCAGGCACATCTGCCTTGCCGGGGCGCCTTTCAGTCCGCACCGCATGTTGCTTGCCCCATCTAGCGAGCGGGATCAGGGCATTGTCCAACTCGATGCCGAAGTCGGTGATGGAATATTCGACCCTGGGCGGCACTTCGGGGAAGACCTGGCGATGGACGATGCCGTCCGCCGCCATTTCGCGCAGCTGCTGGATCAGCATTTTTTCGCTGATGTCGGGCACCAGGCGCTTCAGCTCGCCGAATCGCGCTGGCGCTTTGTGTATCTGCCAGAGCAGCAACGCTTTCCATTTGCCGCCGATCACCTCGAGTGCGGGTCCAAGTCCGCAACTATCTGGCTGTTTCTTTCCCATGTTTCATCCAATTCTGAGCAATCGGTGGGTGGCTTACATTTTTGTCGGTACTTGAGAAAAACCAAGTCGGCCCATAGCTTCGGACCAGATCGCAAACACCGGCGAGCACCACAACACCATATCGGTATCCCGCTTCGGCCTGCAAAGGCCGTCGAGGGCAGGATTTTGTCAAAAGGATGCATCATGACACGATACGCAAACAGCAAAGCCGTGGTGATCGGCGGAACCCACGGCATGGGGCTCGCTGTCGCCGAGGCATTGGTCGAGGGCGGCGCCGAGGTGGTGGTCACCGGCCGTGACGAACGCAACATCGATGCCGCACGGACAGGCTGTTTTCGCGCGCCCATGTGCTGCGGTCCGACATCGGCGACATGGCCGCTATCGTTACACTCGGCGCGGAGGTCGGGCAGAAGCTCGGCCAGATCGATTTCCTGCACGTCAATGCCGGGATCGCCTATCTGGAGCCGGTGCCGCAGGTGACCGAAGACAGCTACGACCGCATCTTCAACATCAATACCAAGGGGCCTTCTTCACCGTTCAGCGGCTCTTGCCCCTCATCAGGGATGGCGGCGCCATCGTCTTCACCTCGTCCGTCGCCGACGAATCCGGCACCGGCGGCATGAGCGTCTATTCCGGGTCGAAGGCAGCACTTCGCGCCTTCGCCAAGGTGCTGGCCGCCGAACTGCTGCCGCGCCGGATCCGCGTGAATGTGGTCAGCCCCGGCTTCATCGACACACCGACAATGGGTGTGGCCAGCGCTTCCGCCGAGGAGCGCGCGGCCTTCATCAGGATAGGCGACGAGGTCACGCCGATGAAGCGTCACGGCACGATCGAGGAGGTGGCGCGTGCGGTGCTGTTCCTGGCTTTCGACGCAACCTTCACCACGGGTGCCCGGCTGGCCGTGGATGGCGGCCTTGGCCAGGATCTGAGTCCTCTGCCGGCGTGACCGGCGAAGCGAACAAAGGAAAAGCAGGATGAGCGATATTGCTGTAATCGGCCTCGGCGCCATGGGCACGGCGCTCGCCGAAGCCTTTCTTGAGAAGGGGCACGCGGTGACGGTGTGGAACCGCTCAGCGGCAAAGTCGGAGCTCGTCGCGGCCAAGGGCGCCATAGTGGCCAGGAATGTCGAGGAGGCGGTCAGGTCGAGCCCGCTGATCGTGGCATGCCTTCTGGTCTACGACACTGTCCATGAGGTGCTCGGTCCCGCAGGGGACGCGCTTTCGGGCCGCACATTGGTCAATCTCACCAACGGCACACCCGAACAGGCGCGAGCGATGTCCGTCTGGGTCGCCCAATGCGGTGCCGACTATATCGACGGCGGCATCATGGCGGTACCGCCGATGATCGGCGGGCAGAATGCCTTGATATTCTACAGTGGCTCCAAGCAAGCGTTCGACGGTCATGCAGGTCGGCTCGATGCGCTCGGCACCAGCAAGTATCTTGGCGAGGATGCCGGTCTCGCGCCACTCTACGACATCTCGCTCCTGGCCGGCATGTACGGGCTGTTCGCCGGTGTCCTGCAGGCATTGGCATTGACGGGCAAGGCTGGAATCTCCGCCGGCGAATTCATGCCGCTGCTGACATCGTGGCTTCAGGCGATGCAAGGCGGATTGCCGAAATGGGCGCAACAGATTGACAGTGGCGACCACACCGCCAATGTCGTTTCCAATCTGGGCATGCAGGCAGATGCCTATGTCAATCTGGTCGATGCCAGCAAAGCGGCTGATGTCAGCACTGAACTCGTCTTGCCGATGCAAAATCTTATGCGACGCGGTGTGGCGGCTGGCATGGCCAACGCCGATCTTTCAAGTCTGGTCGGGCTCCTCTCCAAGCAAGGGAGTTGAGCTTGGTCACTGCCGAGCAAAAAAGCCCGCGAACCTTGCGGCTCGCGGGCTTTGTTTTTTCAGATGCGGTCGATCAGCTCTTCAGCTTGGCATTGCAGAGGCTGTAGAAGCCGCCGCCCTTCTGGATCCACTTCAGGCCGCCAAGCGTGTTGGCGTCCTTGTTGGCGTAGTACTGTTCGAGGCAGGTGTGCATGCGGCCCTTGGCCGGGGTCTCGCTGGCGAATTTCGGCGAGATGGCGGTCGGGAAAGTCACGCCCTTCGGCGCCACAGCAGTCGGCTTTGCTGGTTCCTTGGTGTAGGTCGCCTCGCTCGGAGCCGGCACGGTATCATCGTCAGAGGCGCTGGCGCCGCATTCGCTCTTGCGGAAGTCGTTCCACTTCATGCCGTTCAGCGTATTCGCCGTCTTGGCAGCCTGATATTTGGTGCTGCATTCGGCCATGCTGAGGCCCTTGCCAGCAGCGGCGGCCGGGGCGGTCGTGGTCGCAGCCTTGGTGGTCGCCGGCTTGGTGGTGTCAGCGGCGGCGGATGCGCCAGCGGCGCATTCGGTTTTGCGGAAGTCGTTCCACTTCATGCCGTTCAGCGTGCCGGCGGCCTTGGCCGCCTGGTACTTGGTGCTGCATTCCTTGGCGGTCAGGCCCTTGGCCGTGCTGTCGGCGGCCGCAGCGGCAGCCTTGGTGGTCTTGGCCGGCTTGGTTTCGGCCGGCTTGGTTTCAGCAGCCTTGGTTTCAGCAGCCTTGGTCGTGGCCGCCTTGGTGTCGGTGGTGGCCGCGGCGTCGGTGCCGCACTGTGCCTTGCGGAACTGGTTCCAGGTCGCCCCGGCAAGTGTCCCCGCGTCCTTGGCGGCGTTATACTTCGTGCTGCATTCGGCCATCGTCAGCGCGTTGGCTGGCGCGGCCAGGAACAACGTCGCGACCGCAAGGCCTGTCAGAGTAGCAATTCGGTGGATGAGCATAGCGTTTCTCCGTGGCTGCAGCCCATTATACGTCCCAGCGAATCAATAACGCTCAACGGTCGGTTGCGCCAGATGCCAAGTGGCGTATATATCGCCGAAAATCGCGTTCTGACGACAAGGTGATGAAATCATTTGACCTGACGGCCGCCGAAGCAAGAATTCTCGGGGTGCATCCGCGCCGAATGGCTCGCAAAACTGGTATATTGTGACGCAACCGCGTCTCCATGCTAAGCTGCCGCCATGTTGTGTGCAGTGCACAACAATGATTTTCTAAGGATTGGTAACATATAATCACACAATGTGATCGAGGCACGGCGGCCAATTGTGGCATGACGTGCCGGCTAAGGACAATCGAGGGTACCGGTTAGCATGGCAGGGAATTACTTCGGCACGGATGGCATTCGCGGGCGCGCCAACAAGTTTCCGATGACCGCCGAAATCGCTATGCGAGTTGGCATGGCCGCCGGTCTTTCGTTCCAGCGCGGCAGCCATCGCCATCGTGTCGTGCTCGGCAAGGACACCAGGCTTTCCGGCTATATGATCGAGAACGCGATGGTGGCCGGCCTTTGCGCCGCCGGCATGGACGTGTTCCTGCTCGGCCCGATCCCGACGCCGGCGGTGGCCATGCTGGTGCGTTCGCTGCGTGCCGACATCGGCGTCATGATCTCGGCCTCGCACAATCCCTATTACGACAACGGCATCAAGCTGTTCGGGCCTGACGGCTACAAGCTCTCCGACGAGATCGAAGAACGCATCGAGAGCATGCTCGACAAGGATATCGAACTGGCGCTCGCCGATTCCGACGGGCTTGGCCGCGCCAAGCGCGTCGACGGCGTGCATGACCGCTACATCGAGTTCGCCAAGCGCACCTTGCCACGCTCGATGTCGCTTTCGGGCCTCAGGATCGTCGTCGACTGCGCCAATGGCGCTGCCTACAAGGTGGCGCCCGAGGCGCTGTGGGAACTTGGCGCAGAGGTCGTGGCCATCAATGTCGAACCCAACGGCTTCAACATCAACAGGGAATGCGGCTCGACCCATCCGGCCGGGCTGCAGAAGAAGGTGCATGAAGTGCGCGCCGACATCGGCATCGCGCTCGATGGCGATGCCGACCGCGTCGTCATCGTCGATGAGAACGGGGCCATCGTCGACGGCGACCAGATCATGGCGCTGATCGCCGAGTCATGGCACCAGAGCGGGCGGCTGGCCGGCGGCGGCGTCGTTTCGACGATCATGTCCAATCTCGGCCTCGAACGCTTTCTCGGCGACATGAAGCTGCAATTGCACCGCACCAAGGTCGGCGACCGCTATGTCGTGGAGCATATGCGCGCGCATGGGCTCAATGTCGGCGGCGAGCAGTCGGGCCACATCGTGCTGTCCGACTTTTCGACCACGGGCGACGGTCTGGTCTCGGCGCTGCAGGTGCTGGCCTGCATCAAGCGGCAGGGCCGCCCGGTCAGCGAACTGTCGAAGAAGTTCGAGCCGGTGCCGCAACTGTTGAAGAACGTTCGCATCGCCGGCGGCAAGCCGCTGGAGGAAGCCCCGGTCAAGGCCGCGATCGAAGACGCCCGCCACCGTCTCGGCAAGGCCGGGCGGCTGGTCATCCGTCCATCCGGGACCGAGCCGCTGATCCGTGTCATGGCCGAGGGCGACGATCCGCAGCTGGTCGAGGCCGTGGTCAACGACATCGTCGGGGTGATCTCGGAAACCCGCAGCGCCGCCTGATCGCCGCCCAGGGGAAGGCGTCGCGCGCCGCCTTGGTTGCATCGAAGCTCGCCCCTCCGGCGGGCTTTTTGTTGGCCACAACTGGTCTCCTTCTGTCGAAATCATCGCCGAATCGCTGGAACTTTAGAGGTTCGTGGTTAATCGACAGGGTTAAACGCCTTTTAACCTTTGCAATTCATTATCCACGCCTGAAAGCCAATCTCATTCGGACACGATCGCCGTTCCGAGGTTTCTAGGGGTGACAAGCATGTTCAATACAGCAAGAAAGGCCCTGTTCGCGCTGCTGTTCGCGGGTTTGGCCTGGCCGGTGTTCGCAGCCGACCTGCCGGAGCCACAGGTCGAAGAGGCACCGCCACCGGTCTACGAGCAGCCGGTGGACGTCGGCGGCTGGTATATCCGCGGCGACATCGACTATCACAAGTCGAAGGTGGGCGACATCGACTACATCACCTATGGGGCCGCCCCTTGCCCCTGCGGACCTCCTGTCGGTGTCGCCGGCAGCAAGACTTTCGACTATGGCAAGCTCAAGGGCGGCTTCTCGCTCGGCGGCGGCGTCGGCTACAAGATCAACGAACACTTCCGCACCGACCTGACCGCCGACTACTGGTTCAAATCGAATTTCAATGGCGGAACCTCGGATCTCACCTCGACCTCGACCGAAGTGTCGAAGATGAGCGCCTTGCTGCTGCTGGCCAATGCCTATGTGGATATCGGCACCTGGCACGGGATCACGCCCTATGTCGGCGCCGGCATCGGCGGTGCGCGCATCAAGTGGGATACCGTCCACGATCCGAACACCACCGAGACCAATCCTGGCGCGTCCAACTGGCGTTTCGCCTACGCGGTCATGGCCGGTGCTTCCTACTGCCTGACCGACAAGATCATCCTCGATGCTGGCTACCGCTTCTCCCATATCCAGGGCGGCCGCATGTTCGAATACGACACGAGCAGCGCCGGGCCCGGCTTCGACCATGGCTTCAACACCCACGAAGTGCGGGGTGGCCTGCGCTACCAGTTCGGCGGCAACAACGGTTGCGCCGCACCGGTGGTGGCCTACCAGCCCGAACCCGAGCCGATCTACACCAAGTAAGACTTGCACGACCTGATATATGCGAACCGCCCGGCCCAGCCGGGCGGTTTTCGTTTGGGCTGTCGCCAGGGAAGTACTTCAGACTTCGCATCGAAATAGATCCAAGCGGCACACTTCAGACCTTTGCTTTCCTGCATGCCGGCTTCGCCAAAGTCAGGCCATTTTGGGCGACATGCATGAGCGAAATCAATTCGCTAACTCTCTGTTAGCCTTAACCGTGACTTAACCACTATGGTTAACAATGCTTCCTGAAACGATGGTGCCGTCACCTATGCGACGCGCCGAATTCGGGAGCCGGGGACCATGATATCAATATCGCGTATGGGGCTGGCGCTTGCCGCATTCCTGTTGCCGCTGACGCCTGCAATAGCCGCCGACTACGATCCACCGATCTATGTCGACCAGGCACCCGACTATGTGCCGGTCGAAGTCGGCTCGGGCTGGTACCTGCGCGGCGATGTCGGCTATGCGTTCAGCCACCCATTCGGCCACGAGGAGGTCTCGAGCGGGCCCCTGAACAGCTTTACGTCCGAGAGCAGCCTTTTTACAGGCAGCGTCGGCATGGGCTATCACGTCAACGACTATCTTCGGGTGGAGCTGAATGGCGGGATTCTGCCGACCAATAAATTCGCCGATCATCAGAAACTTGCCACCACTTGCAAAGGCACGACGCTCGTAGATGACGGTTTCGGAACCATCAATTCCGCGCCCGCATCGCAGTTGTGCGACCAGATCGACAACGGCAGCAACAAAGCCTACAGCCTGATGGCCAATGGCTATGTCGATCTCGGCACTTATGTCGGGATCACTCCTTATATCGGCGGCGGTATCGGCCTTGCGTACAACAAATATTACAAGAGCATCGGCGCCAAGGATTGTGTGGAAACACCGGTAAATTCCGCCGGAACGGGCGGGTTTTTCTGCAATGACCCCGCAGGGTATGATGGCCAAACCGATACGGCCGCCAAATTCAACTTCGCTTACTCGATCGGCGCCGGGCTGTCTTATCAGGTTACGAAGAACGTTTCCGTCGATCTTGGCTATGAGTATTTCTCGGTGCCGGACGGCAAATATGTCGCCTATGACAATGGCGCCTTCAACATTCACAAGGGCATAGACTACCAGACGGTCAAGCTCGGGCTGCGCTACGACCTCTGGTAAGGCCTGGGAAAGACCGGGACTTTGGCGGCGGATCCCTGAGGTCCGCCGTTTGCGTTTGGATCCCGAAATCCTGATCGCAGACATTTCTTGTTTGATTACATGTCGCTGTCCGCCGCGCACTTTTGGGCGATATGCGTCTGGTATCCCGGCAGCGACAAAAACTTTCCTCTTGACGCCCGAGGCCTGAACGCATATCGCCGTCCGTGGGCCACCCCTCCCCAACGAGGGGCCACTATCTGGAAGGATAGACCACGATGACGACGCATGCGAAGCCCGGACTCCGTCCGGCAAATCCCAATTTTTCCTCAGGTCCCTGCGCAAAACGTCCCGGCTGGTCGGTCGAGGCGCTGAAATCCGCCGCGCTCGGCCGTTCCCACCGCGCCAAAATCGGCAAGACCAAGCTCGAGCAGGCGATCGCGTTGACGCGCGAGATTCTCAAGGTCCCGGCCGACTACCGCATCGGCATCGTGCCGGCCTCCGACACAGGTGCCGTCGAAATGGCGCTGTGGTCACTGCTCGGCGAGCGCGGCGTCGACATGGTCGCCTGGGAAAGCTTCGGCTCCGGCTGGGTCACCGACGTGGTCAAGCAGCTGAAACTCGCCGATGTCCGCAAGATCGAAGCCGGCTATGGCGCACTGCCGGATCTGAGCAGGATCGATTTCGATCGCGATGTGGTCTTCACCTGGAACGGCACGACCTCGGGTGTGCGCGTGCCGGACGGAGGCTTCATTCCCGCCGATCGCAAGGGCCTGACCATCTGCGACGCTACTTCCGCAGCCTTCGCGCAAAGGCTCGATTTCGAGAAACTCGATGTCGTGACCTTCTCCTGGCAGAAGGTGCTGGGCGGCGAGGGCGCGCATGGCATGCTGATCCTGTCGCCGCGTGCCGTCGCGCGGCTGGAGAGCTACAAGCCTTCATGGCCGTTGCCGAAAATCTTCCGCCTGACCTCGGGCGGCAAACTGATCGAGGGCATCTTCAAGGGCGAAACCATCAACACGCCGTCGATGCTCTGCGTCGAGGACTATCTCGACGCGTTGAACTGGGCGAAGTCGATCGGCGGCCTCGATGCGCTGATTGCCAGGGCGGATGCCAATGCCGCCGTGCTCGACCGTTTCGTGGAAAGCTCATCCTGGCTCGGCCATCTCGCCGTCGCGCCGGCGACCCGCTCGAACACATCGGTCTGCCTGTCCTTCAGCGACCCGGATGTCGCGGCGCTCGACGCTGATGGGCAGGCGGCGTTCGCAAAGGGGCTTGTCTCGATGCTCGACAAGGAAGGCGTCGCCTACGACATCGGTTCCTATCGCGATGCCCCGCCGGGATTGCGCATCTGGTGCGGCGCAACCGTCGAGGCCTCCGATCTCGAAGCGCTGATGCCCTGGCTCGATTGGGCCTTTGCCAGCCAGAAGGCGTCGCTGAAAGCGGCTGCCTGAAACTCTCCGTGGCGGCCCGAGGGCCGCCCATTCCCGGATCAATCCCATTTTCAAGGAGGCCGCCATGGCGCCCCGCGTTCTCGTCTCTGACAAACTCTCTCCCACGGCCGTGCAGATCTTCAAGGATCGCGGCGTCGAGGTCGACTATCTGCCCGATCTCGGCAAGGACAAGGAAAAGCTGCTCGAAGTGATCGGCCGCTATGACGGCCTCGCCATCCGCTCGGCGACCAAGGTCACCGAGAAGCTGATCAACGCCGCCACCAATCTCAAGGTCATCGGTCGTGCCGGCATCGGCGTCGACAATGTCGATATCCCGGCGGCAAGCCGCAAGGGTGTCATCGTGATGAACACGCCCTTCGGCAATTCGATCACGACGGCCGAACACGCCGTGGCGATGATCTTCGCGCTCGCCCGCCAGATCCCGGAAGCCAACGCTTCGACCCATGCGGGCAAATGGGAGAAGAACCGCTTCATGGGCGTCGAGATCACCGGCAAGACGCTGGGCATCATCGGCTGCGGCAACATCGGTTCGATCGTCGCCACACGCGGCGTTGGGCTAAAGATGCATGTCATCGCCTTCGACCCTTTCCTGTCGGACAAGCGCGCCGAGGAGCTCGGCGTCGACAAGGTGGAACTGGACGAACTCTTCGCCCGCGCCGACTTCATCACCCTGCACACGCCGCTGACCGACAAGACCCGCAACATCATCGATGCGGCAGCCATCGCCAAGATGAAGAATGGCGTGCGCATCATCAACTGCGCCCGTGGCGGGCTGGTGGTCGAGGCCGACCTGGTCGCGGCGCTGAAGAGCGGCAAGGTGGCGGGCGCCGGCATCGACGTGTTCGAGGTCGAGCCAGCGGAGCAGAATGCGCTGTTCGGCATGGAGAACGTGGTGGCAACACCACACCTTGGCGCCTCGACGGCGGAAGCGCAGGAGAATGTCGCACTGCAGGTCGCCGAGCAGATGGCCGACTACCTGATCAAGGGCGCGGTCTCCAACGCCATCAACATGCCCTCGATCACGGCGGAAGAGGCGCCGCGGCTGAAGCCGTTCGTCAAGCTCGCCGAAGTGCTCGGCGCCTTTGTCGGACAGGTCACCGAGGATCCGATCAGCGAGGTCGAGATATTGTTCGACGGCTCGACCGCGACGATGAACACCCGCGCGCTGATCAGTGCCGCCCTTGCCGGACTGATCCGGCCGCAGGTCGCCGACGTCAACATGGTCTCGGCGCCGATCATGGTAAAGGAGCGTGGCATCATCGTCGCCGAGGTCAAGCGCGACAAGTCGGGCGTCTTCGACGGCTATATCAAGCTCACCGTCAAGACCGAGCACAGGACCCGCTCGATCGCCGGCACCTGCTTCTCCGACGGCAAGCCGCGCTTCATTCAGATCAAGGGCATCAATCTCGACGCCGAGGTCGGCCAGCACATGCTCTATACGACCAATGCCGACGCACCAGGCATCATCGGGCTGCTCGGCACGGTGTGCGGCGAGAATGGCGTCAACATCGCTAACTTCCAGCTTGGGCGCAACCGACCCGGCGGCGACGCCATCGCGCTGCTCTATCTCGACGCGCCGTTCCCGGAAAAAGTGCTGGAGCAGGTGCGAGGCCACATGTCGATCGACTCGGCAAAGCGGCTCCAGTTCGACGTGGGCGGGATCTAGCTCTCCGCACCTCCCCAGGTGACAAGCACACGACGCCCCGTTTGCCGGCATGCACGCGGGGCGTTTCCATGACCGCTGGAACCACCCGGCGGATGCGCCGTTGCCGACGATGGCATGATTTGGAAGCCTCTAGTCAGCGGTTCAATGTTTGATGGAATCGCCGAACCGCTTCAACTCTTTACATGGCAATACCTAGGGAAAGTGCTACGCGCGCTTCCTGGAATTGCTCTGGCCAGAAGCCATCTTGCGCCCGCTGTGTTCGGCGAGCCCGATGCCGCCCAGAACGAGAACCAATGCCAGCGCCTGATAGAGCTGAAAGGTCTCGCCAACGATCAGCACCGAAAGCAGTGTGCCGAAGATCGGCACCAGATTGATGAACAGGCCAGCGCGGTTGGCGCCGATGAGCTCGTTGCCCCTGATATATGTTATCTGCGAGATCACCGAAGCGCCGATCGCCGTGTAGACGATGACAGCCCAGCCGCGCGTATCGGGCACGATCACCTTGCCGGCGGCGGCTTCCCACAGGAAGAAGGGCAGCGAGGTGATGAGCGCGGCGAACGACATGGCCAGCATCAGGCTCTGCCAGCGCATCGCCGGCTTCAGCCGCAACCCGACCGAATAGCCGCTGTAGAGAACGACCGCGACCAGCATGATGGCGTCTCCGAAATTGAGTTCCAGCGTCAGCAGCCGGCGGGGATCGCCATGACAGGCCGTCAGGATGACGCCGAAGATGGTCAGCGTCACGCCGGCGATCTGCGCCCAGTTCACGCGCAGGCGGAAGAAAACGAAATTGGCTGTCATGATCAGGATCGGCATCGCCGCCTGTTCGATCGAGACATTGATCGCCGTGGTGTAATTCAGCGCGGTGTAGAAGATGGTGTTGAACAGGGTGAAGCCGCTGGCGCCCAGCGCCGCCAGCACGAACCAGTGCCTGCGCACAACATGCCAATCCTCCTGGATCGTGCGCCAGCCGATCGGCAGCAGGATCGCCACGGCCAGCATCCAGCGCAGGAAGACCAGCGTCATCGGCGAGACGTGGTCGACCGCCAGCTTGCCGGCCACCGAATTGCCGCCCCACAGCAAGGTGGTGAGCAGCAGGAATATGTAGGCGCTTCGATGCATCGCGTGCTTCCGGCCGCGGGATGGGCCGCGGTGTTTGCCGGCCTATTGCCCCCACCAGCCCAAGTAAATGATGTCAAAGCCGGAAATTGTTGTGCCTCAGCGCATTTTTGGCGGCAAAGAAAGGTCGCACTCGCGAGGTCTTGACGCTATAGAGGCCTGTCGTTTCGAACCATATCCAAGCCGCGCGGCGGCGTCTCAAGGGAAAGAAACATGGCCAATGTGGTGGTCGTCGGCTCGCAATGGGGCGACGAAGGGAAGGGCAAAATCGTCGACTGGCTGTCGGAGCGTGCCGATGTCGTGGTGCGTTTCCAGGGCGGCCACAATGCCGGTCATACGCTGGTCGTCGACGGCAAGGTCTACAAGCTGTCGCTGCTGCCTTCGGGCGTCGTGCGGGAAGGCAAGCTGTCCATCATCGGCAATGGCGTGGTCTTTGATCCGCATGCTTTCGTCGCCGAAGTGGAGAAGCTCAAGGCGCAGGGCGTGGAGGTGACGCCGGATCGCCTGAAAATAGCCGAAAACACGGCGCTTATCCTGTCCGTACACCGGGAACTGGACGGATTCCGCGAGGATGCCGCTTCGAATTCCGGAACGAAGATTGGCACGACCCGACGCGGTATCGGCCCCGCCTACGAGGACAAGGTGGGCCGGCGCGCGGTTCGGGTGATGGATCTGGCGGATTTGGAAACTTTGCCCCTGAAGGTCGACAGGCTGCTGACGCACCACAATGCGCTGCGTCGCGGGCTCGGCCATGCCGAAGTCACGCATGACGCGATCATGCAGGAATTGACCTCGGTCGCGAACAGCATCCTGCCTTATATGGATCGCGTCTGGAAGGTGCTCGACGACAAGCGCCGCGCCGGCGAGCGCATCCTGTTCGAGGGCGCGCAAGGCACGCTGCTCGACATCGACCACGGCACCTATCCGTTCGTCACCTCGTCCAACACCGTCGCCGGCCAGGCCGCAGCCGGCTCCGGCGTCGGCCCGGGCGCCATCGGCTACGTGCTCGGCATCACCAAGGCCTACACGACGCGCGTCGGCGAAGGTCCGTTCCCGACCGAGCAGAAGAACGAGGTCGGCGAGTTCCTCGGCACGCGCGGCCATGAATTCGGTGTCGTCACCGGGCGCAAGCGCCGCTGCGGCTGGTTCGACGCGGTGCTGGTGCGCCAGGCGGTCGCCGTCAACGGCATCAAAGGCATCGCGCTGACCAAGCTCGACGTGCTCGACGGGCTGGACGAGATCAAGGTCTGTACCGGCTACAGGCTCGACGGCGAGACGATCGACTATCTGCCGGCAAGCCAGGGCGCGCAGGCCCGCGTCGAACCCATCTACGAGACGCTGGAAGGCTGGAAAGGCACCACCGCTGGCGCACGCAGCTGGAACGATCTTCCGGCCCAGGCCGTCAAATATGTCCGATACATAGAGGAGTTGATCGGCGCGCCGGTCGCGCTCCTCTCCACCAGCCCGGAACGGGACGACACGATACTTGTGACCGATCCGTTTCAAGACTAGTTTCTGAAGCCTTTCCGGGCATCGCGGCTGATTTGCGGGGGCCGGCGCGGAGGCAAAATACAGGTCGACTGAAGCATGGCAGATTTCGTTGCTGTTCTGAAAAACGCGTTCGAGAAGCACGGCGACGAGACGCCCGAGAAGCGTACGCGCATCTATAACAGCGTTCGCGCCATGCTGGCGAAGAAGCTTGCGGAATATTCGCCGCCCCTGGCTCCCGAGGCCATCGACAAACAGAAACGCTCGCTGGACGACGCCATTGCCGGCGTCGAGCGTGAGTACGTCAAAAGCGTTCCGGAGACGGATCCGCTCGCGGAACTGGAACACATCTTTTCCTCCATCGACCGTAACAAGAACCAGTCGAGCCACGTCAAGCAGCCAGTCAAGGCCGAACCGGTTCCCGCTTCCTCTCCGTATCGGCCCGCCCCTGCCGCGGCCAGCCCGGAGCCGTACAAACCGGCGCAGCCCGTCGCGAATCCCGAGCCCTACCGGCCTGCTCCAGCCGCCAAATCCGAGCCAGGCTGGCAAAGGCCGACGCCGGTGCAGCCCGCTCCGGACTTTTCGGAAAAGACCTTGCCGGGGATGGACGCGAATCGGGACGACGACCAGGACGATGTCTTTGCCGAGGACGAAGCGTCGGCGGGCGCCGACACTTTCGAGCGTTCGCGCCCGGCTGAACGCAAGCGCAGCTATGGCGGGTTGATCGCCGCCGTCGTCGCATTGCTGGTCGTTGCCGGCGGCGGTTACGGCATCTGGCTGAACAAGGATGCCTTCGGCAAGATGCTGGGCATGGACGGCAGCAAGGTTGTTGCCAAGACCGAACCGGTGAAAACGACGCCGGCCAAGCCGGCAACCGATGCCGCGGCCGCGCCACCGGCGCCCGCGACAGGCGCCGAAGGCACGAAGTTCACGCAGCGGCTGACGCCTGAAGGCGGCGAAACCGATCCCGGCCCGGCGGGTGGGCAGAGCGGCATAGGCGAGGGCGAATCCGTCGCCGCGCTGACGACGCCGCCAACGGCAACGAATGCGCCGGCCACGGCAGCGCCGGCGGTTCCCGCGCCGGCTGCCAATACGCCGGCTGCCGGTACGCCCGCGGCAGGCGCGCCAGCCGCGACCACGCCCGCAGCGGGCACCCCGCCCGCGACACCACCCGCCAATGGAACCGCGCCCGCGGTCCCGGCCGATGCCGCCGCCACGCCGCCCCCCGCGCCGGCAGGCGCAACGCCGCCCGCACCGGCAGGCGCGACGCCGGCGGCACCGGCCGCGGCTGCTGCGCAGACCGCGGTTCCGGTCGGCCAGAAGGCGATTTTCTATGAGGAGCGCACCAGCACCGCGCAGGGTTCGGCCGAGCCCGGCAGCATCGTCTGGTCGCTGGTGCAGGAATCGCCCGGCGGCGACCTGCCGCCCGAGCCGGCGATCCGTGCCGAGGCGACCATTCCGGGCAAGGACATCCAGCTGCGCATGACCATCCGTCGCAACACCGACCAGACCCTGCCGGCCAGCCATATCATCGAGATGATCTTCCTGACGCCCGACGGCTTCGAGGGCGGCGGCGTCGACAACATATTGCGCGTCGCCATGAAGAGCTCCGAACAGGATGCCGGCAGCCCGCTGATCGGCATCCCGGCCAAGATCGCCGACGGCTTCTTCCTCGTCGCGCTCAACGACACCAAGGCCGACGAAGACGCCAACATGACTCTCTTGCGCGGCCAGGACTGGATCGACGTGCCGGTGGTCTACAAGACCGGACGGCGGGCATTGCTGACCATGGAAAAGGGCATTCCCGGCGAGAAGGTGTTCGACGAGGCGATCAAGGCCTGGCAGGCCAAGACGGCGGGTTGAGTTCAGGTCCGTCTCGGCTCAGAAGCCTTGGAACAGCATGTCGAGCGCAGCAACGATCTCGTCATGATGCTTCGTCAGGTTCAGCCGACTTTCGCCCAGTTCGCTTGCCGGAACGGTAGCAATCAGGTGTGTCGCCATAACCAGCTTCCGGCCGTTGATGTCGAAGATCGGATGAAGCTTTCGCATCGGTGGCGGCACCGTTGCGACCGGCAGTAGCGGGATGACTACCCGGGTTTTGAAATTGTCGAGCAGGTCGGATTGAACGTCGAGCAAATAATTGCCTTCGACACGCCCGGCGAAGACATCATAGCGGGGCATCAGAACTGCCGGTGCTCTTCCAACGGTATGCCGTTTTTGTCGATGTAGTCGTTCCACGCATCTATCGTGGGACGGTTCTCAAGCTTCCACAGCCTCGTCTTTTCGGCCGCGACCGCTTCCGCGATCCCGGCCTCCGCAGCGCGCGAGACATTCACATCAAGCCCCTTGGCTTCCCTCATGAGGTTCGAGTCGATCGACAGATTTGCTGGCTGACGGACCGCATTCAAAGCAATCTTACGCATGGTAGCCTCCGCAACATGCGCATAATATATGCGCATTCCGATATGGAGGCAATAAAATCAAGCTGCCCCGACCGCAGGCGGACCTACCCTTCCATCTCTTCCCGCAGCATTTCAAGCTCCAGCCATTCTTCCTCGAGCGCCGCCAACGTGGCGCGCTCCTTGTCGAGAGCGGCGATCGTCTTCTGGAACGAGGCCGGGTCGCGCTCGTAATAGGCCGGATCGGCGATGTTGTTTTCCAACCGCGAGATCGATGCGGTCACCGCCTCGATCTTCTTTGGTAGGGCCTCCAAGGCGAACTTCTGCTTGAACGACAGTTTCTTCGCCGGCCCTTTCGGCGCCGCCGGCTCGCTCCTGCCCGGCGTGGGCACATCGCCGGCTTCCGCCTTGGGACGCGCTTTTCGGTCGTCCAGCCTGGTGCCGCCGCGTTGCGCCAGCATGTCGGAATAGCCGCCAGCATATTCGACCCAGCGGCCGCTGCCGTCCGGCGCGATGATGCTGGTGACGGTACGGTCGAGGAAATCGCGGTCGTGGCTGACCAGGATGACGGTGCCGGCAAAACCGGCAACCAGTTCCTGCAGCAGTTCCAGTGTCTCCATGTCGAGATCGTTGGTCGGCTCATCGAGCACCAGTAGGTTCGCCGGCCGTGCCAGCACGCGCGCCAGGATCAGCCGCGCCCGCTCGCCACCGGAAAGCTCACGCACAGGGGTGCGGGCCTGTTCCGGCTTGAACAGGAAATCCTTCATGTAGGAGACGACATGGCGCTGCTCGCCATTGATGACCAGGTTCTCGCCGCGCCCGTCGGTGAGATATTGCGCCAGCGTCTCCTGCGGGTCGACGGCCTCACGCTTCTGGTCGAGTGTGGCGATTTCCAGATTGGTGCCGAGCCGCACCGATCCTGCGTCCGGCGCCAACTCGCCGGTCAGCATCTTCAGGAGTGTCGTCTTGCCGGCGCCGTTCGGCCCGACAAGACCGACGCGGTCGCCGCGCTGGATGCGGGTCGAGAACCCCTTGACCACGGTGAGATCACCAAAGCTTTTCTCGATGTTCTTGGCTTCGATCACCAGCTTGCCGGATTCGGCGGCGTCGCTTGCCACCATGGTCGCGGATCCTTCGGCGCCGCGATGGCCGCGAAAGCGCTGGCGCATGGTCTGTAGTTCGCCCAATCGGCGCATGTTGCGCTTGCGCCGCGCCGTCACGCCATAGCGCAGCCAGTGCTCCTCGCGCACGATCTGGCGGCCGAGCTTGTGCTGTTCGCGCTCTTCCTCTTCCAGCACCAGGTCGCGCCATTCCTCGAAATGGCCAAAGCCCTTGTCCAGCCTGCGGGTCTGGCCACGGTCGAGCCAGACGGTGGCGCGCGACACGCGTTCAAGGAAGCGGCGGTCATGCGAAATGACGATGAGCGCCGAGGAAGTCCGGACGAGCTCCTCTTCCAGCCATTCGATGACAGACAAATCGAGATGGTTCGTCGGCTCATCAAGTAGCAGGATGCCGGGCTCTGGCGCCATGACACGGACAAGCGCGGCGCGCCTGGCCTCGCCGCCGGACAGGTCGCCTGGCCGTTCCTCGCCCGACAGGCCGAGATGCTCCATCAGATAGCTGGCGCGGTAGGGATCGTCGGCCGGCCCGAGCCCGGCTTCGACATAGGCCCGCACATTGGCGAAGCCGTCCATGTCTGGCATTTGCGGCAGATAGCGCACTGTCGCGGAAGGCTGGCGGAACACCTCGCCGTCCTGCGGCTCGACCAGGCCGGCGGCGATTTTGAGCAGCGTCGACTTGCCGGACCCGTTGCGGCCGACCAGCGCGATCTTGTCGCCGGCCGAAACGGTCAAGGCGGCGCCGTCGAGCAGCGGCGTGCCGCCAAAAGTCAGTTTTATCCCGTCGAGATTGAGAAGAGGCGGGGCCATGTCAGCTTTCAGGCAATGGATAGGGATGGGCGAGCAGCAGGGCTCGGCCATGGCGAAGCGCGATGTCGAGGCGGCCCTTGACCTCGTTGGAAATGGTTAACGACGAACCGAAGGCCACCTCGACCTTGTCGAGCGGCCATTTGGCGCCGGTGACGGTCAGGCCGGAGAGTTCGGAGAAGCCAAGGATCGAAAACAGCGTGCCGTCGGCATAATCGAAGCTGGCCCTGCCGAGCAGCAAGGGGACAGCCTCCTGGGCACCGCTGGTCAGAAGCACATCCGTTCCGGCTTCGGCCAACCGCAGACCAAGCGCCAGGTGCAGGAAGGCGTGGTCGGCGCGCTTGCCGCCGAAGGCGCCCGCCAGCACAAGGCGCGTCGCCCCGCGTTCAAGGGCTGCCGCGATCGCCAGTTCGCCGTCGGTCTTGTCCTTTTCCGCCGGGAAGGTTTGCCGCGGCACCGCGGCCAGGTGGGCGGGCAGATCGGGCGGCACGGAATCGAAATCACCGACCCACAGTTCCGGCACAAGGCCCAGCATCCGCGCATGGCCGATGCCGGCGTCGGCGGCGATGACGCGCGAGCCTTCGACCTGGCGGTCAAGCCGGGGCGTGCGGATGAGATCGCCGCCAAGCAGGATGGTGAATGTGCTCATATCCCGTCGCCCTTACCAGCCCGGCACGGGAAACGGAAGGCGGCAAACTCCCACTTGCGTGTCCCATCGGTCGGGCTTATGTGTCGAAACGCTCTAACGGGGTGCCGGACGCGACTTTCGCGGGCCGGCTGAGAGGCAGTCTCGCCAACCCGCTGAACCTGATCCGGTTTGTACCGGCGGAGGGATTAGACGTTTCGGACAATCCGACGCCTCAATTCCTTTCAACGCAAACGAAGGAGGCGCCGATGCGCACGCTTTTATATTCCCTCATCGCGGCCACGGTAGTGACCCTGTCCGGGCCGGCTTTGGCCAAGGACAAGCTCACCGTCTACACCTATGAGAGCTTCACCGCCGACTGGGGTCCAGGCCCGGTGGTGAAGAAGGAATTCGAGGCCGAATGTGGCTGCGATGTCGAGTTCGTCTCGGTCGCCGATGGCGTGGCGCTGCTCAACCGCGTCAAGCTGGAAGGCGCTTCGACCAAGGCCGATATCGTGCTCGGCCTCGACACCAATCTCACCGCCGATGCCAAGGCGTCGGGCCTGTTCGCGCCGCACGGCGCGGTGAGCGATGTCAATGTGCCGGGCGGCTGGAGCGACGATACTTTCGTCCCCTTCGACTATGGCTATTTCGCTGTCGTCTACGATACCGAAAAGCTGAAGACGCCGCCGAAAAGCCTGAAGGACCTGGTCGAGGGCAGTGCCAATGACAAGATCGTCATTCAGGATCCGCGCACGTCGACGCCCGGTCTCGGCCTGCTGTTGTGGGTGAAGTCGGTCTATGGCGACAAGGCGCCGGAAGCCTGGGCCAAGCTCAAGGCCAAGGTGCTGACCGTGACGCCGGGCTGGAGCGAGGCCTATGGCCTGTTCACCAAGGGCGAGGCGCCGATGGTGCTGTCCTACACCACCTCGCCGGCCTACCACATGGTCGCCGAGAACACCGAGCGCTACCAGGCGGCATCCTTTGAAGAGGGCGAGTATCTGCAGATCGAGGTCGCCGGCATCACCACGACAGGCGCCAAGAACCCGCTGGCGGCCAAGTTCATGGCTTTCATGACCGGGCCGAAATTCCAGGACGCCATCCCGGAGACCAACTGGATGTTCCCGGCCGGCAAGACCGACAAGCCGCTCAACCCTGCCTTCGACAAACTGGTCAAGCCGACCAAGACCTTGCTGTTCAGCCCCGAGGAAGTCGCGGCCAACCGCAAGGCCTGGGTGGACGAATGGCTGGCGGTGATGAGCAAGTAGGCTTTGTGGGCTAGTCTCGTGAGATGACCGCCAAGGAACACAATGTTTCCCAAGTCGATCGTCGGTTCTCAGGGCAAACCCGCTCTGACCCCCGCATCACAGCCGGCATTGTCGCGCTTGCCGCAACCGCGCTGCTGATCGGCGGCGCTTTTGCCGGGCTGCTCGCCGAAGGCGCCCACGATTTTTCCGGCGCCTGGGCCGCCTTCGATCCTTACCTCTTCCGTGTCGTGCGCTTCACGCTCTGGCAGGCGGCCCTGTCGACGCTGCTCTCGGTCGGGCCTGCCCTGTTCGTGGCGCGGGCGCTGTCGCGGCATCCACGTTTCCGCGGCCGCGCCTTCATCCTGCAGCTCTTCGCCGTGCCGCTGGCGCTGCCGGCGATCGTCGCGGCGCTCGGCATCCTGGCGCTCTACGGCCGAGCCGGCTATTTCGCCGGTCTGTCCAACTGGGTTGGCGGCCAGGGGTGGCCGGGCATCTACGGCCTCTCCGGCATTCTCGTTGCCCATGTCTTCTTCAACCTGCCATTGGCCACCCGCCTGTTCCTGGAGGCGCTGCAAACCATCCCCTCGGACCAGTGGCGGCTGGCGAGCCAGCTCGGCATGGGAGCGCGACCGGCGTTGCGGCTGATCGAATGGCCGACGCTGCGGGCCGCCTTGCCTGGTGTCGCCGGACTTATCTTCATGCTCTGCATCACATCCTTCACCATCGTGCTGACGCTCGGCGGCGGACCGGCCGCGACGACGCTGGAGGTCGGCATCTATCAGGCATTGCGCTTCGATTTCGATCCCGCGCGGGCTGTCGCGCTGACATTGTTGCAGATCGCGCTGACCTTTGTCGTGGTGCTGGCGTTGACCCGGCTTGGTGCCAATGTCGTCGGCGACACCAACCTGCCGGTCGCGCCGCGCCGCTATCTCTCGGTCAACAGGATTGAGGCCGTGCTGAATGCCCTGCTCATCGGGCTGGCGCTGCTGTTCGTCGTGGGACCCATGGCGGCGACCGTGGCGGCCGGATTGGGCGCCGATCTCGGCCGGCTGGCCGGTGAGGCCACTGTCCGGCAAGCGACACTGACCAGTGCCGTGCTCGCGTTCCTGTCGGCGTTCCTTTCGGTGATGCTGTCGCTGGCTCTCACAATGGCGCGGAGGGCGCTGGCATTGAACCGCCGCTCCGGCTCAAGGACACTGCTCGAACATGCCGCCGATACCGGCGCCTGGTTTGTGCTGGTCGTGCCGCCGATCGTCATCGGCGCCGGCTGGTTCCTTCTGTTGCGCCATCTCGGCGATGTCTTTGCTGTCGCCCCGCTCATGGTCGTCACCGTCAACGCCGTCATGGCGATGCCTTTCGCGCTGCGCGCCGTCCGTCCCGCCTATGATGCGGCAAGCGAGCGTCACGAGCGGCTCTGCGCACAGCTCGGCATTTCCGGCTGGTCGAGACTGTGGCTGGTCGACTGGCCGTCGCTTCGGCGGCCGCTCGCCACCGCCTTTGCCTTCGCCATGGCGCTGTCGCTTGGCGATCTCGGCGTGATCGCCCTGTTCGGCAGTGATTCCGTGCAGACCTTGCCCTACCTTCTCCTGGCGCGCATGGGCAGCTACCGCACGCAGGACGCCGCCGGCCTGGCGTTGTTGCTGGGCCTTGTCTGCCTGGCGCTGGTGCTGGCAGCGGACCGGCTGGGAAAGGGGATGGCCCGCGATGTCTGACGGGGCGGCTGACGGCAAAGGGGTTGCGGTGCGGCTGGACAAGGTCTCGTTCAGTTATGGCGAGGCGTTGTTCGCCTTCGATGTCGGATTCACCGCGACGCAGATCACCGCCATCATGGGGCCGAGCGGTTCGGGAAAGTCGACGCTGCTCAATCTGGTGGCCGGGTTCGAGACGCCGAGATCCGGCCGCGTGCTGATCGGCACGGCCGATGTCGGTGGCGACCCGCCGGCCATGCGGCCGGTGTCGATGGTATTCCAGGAAAACAATCTTTTCGCCCATCTTTCTGTCCAGCAAAATGTCGGGCTCGGTCGTTCGCCATCGTTGCGGTTGACCGAAGCCGACCACGCCGATATCGCGGGCGCCCTTGCACGCACCGGCCTTGCCGGCAAGGAGAAGCGGCTGCCGCGCGAGCTTTCGGGCGGCGAGCGTCAGCGCGTCGCCCTGGCCCGCGTGCTGGTGCGTGACCGCCCGGTGCTACTGCTCGACGAACCCTTCGCCTCGCTTGGGCCCGCCTTGCGCGACGACATGCTCGACCTGGTTGCCAGCCTCCATGCCGAGCGTGGCATGACGGTGCTGTTCGTCACGCACCAGCCGCAGGATGCCCGCCGCATCGCGCAGAAGGTGGTGTTTCTGGACAATGGCACCATCGCTGCCACAGGCACCTCGGAGGATTTCTTTGCAGGGGCTGGGCCGGAGGCGTTCCGGCGCTATATCGGTGCCGGTGCCGGGGATGCGTTATCACGAGATATTGCCCGGAAGCGGACATAATTTACGCTCAAACCGGCTTGAGGCGATGTGGCGCTTGCTTGCCATGACTGGAGTAGTGTGGCTAGGTCCGCTCGATACCGGTCCGGCACAGGCCGTGATTTGCCTACAGCATCTGCTGCCCGCCCCGAGGGGCGCGTGACGGACGCTGTAGCAGTTTGTTTTGCGCATGCCGTGGTCATGCGCAAGGACCTGAAAGGAAGCCATTCTGGCGATCAGCGCTGACAGGCTACGAATGAATCCGCTGGCGCGGTTCCTGGCGCTGGCTGGCTTTGCCGTGGCGCTGGCAAGCTGCCAGATGTTCACGCCCCCCGAGGTCCAGGAATCCGGCTTCCAGCCATCCGACAAGCCGATCACGGTGGACAATGTCGCCGCCAACAACAAGCTTGCCGAACTCGCCAAGGCGCAGCATCCGCGCATCCTTGCAACGTATGGCGGCGAATATTCCGATCCCAAGCTCGAGCGCATGGTCGCCAAGGTGGTCGGCAATTTGACCGTGGTATCGGCCAACCCGACCCAGACCTATCGCATCACCATCCTCAATTCGCCCAACGTCAACGCCTTCGCGCTGCCGGGCGGCTATCTCTACATCACGCGCGGCCTCTTGGCGCTGGCCAATGATTCGTCCGAGCTCGCCGCCGTCATCGCGCATGAAATGGGCCACGTCACCGCCAATCACGGCCTGCAGCGCCAGCAGCTGGAGGCCGAGGAAGGCCTGGCGACCAAGGTTGTTTCCGATGTGCTCGGCGACAGCCCGACCGCCAAGGCAGCACTGATCCGCGGCAAGCTCAGGCTGGCGCAGTTCTCGCGCAATCAGGAACTGGAGGCGGACGCCATCGGCATCAAGTCGATCGGCGAAGCCGGCTACGATCCCTATGCCGCCGGCCGCTTCCTGCAGTCGATGTCGGCCTACACCGATTTCCGTTCGATCAGCGGTGCCACGGACGCCAGCCTCGACTTCCTGGCCACCCACCCCAACACGCCGCAACGCATCGATCTGGCACAGCGCCACGCCCGCCAGTTCGGCGCGCCCGGTTTCGGCACGCGCGACCGCGATTCCTTCCTCGCCGGCATAGACGGCCTGCTTTATGGCGATACGCCGGAAGAAGGCTATGTGCGCGGCGAAACCTTCTTGCATCCGGGCCTCGGCGTGTCGTTCACCGTGCCGGACGGTTTCATCATCGACAATTCGGCGGCAGCGGTTACGGCGACCGGGCCGGGCGACATAGCGATCCGCTTCGACGGCGTTTCGATCGACAAGAACCGCGCCCTGACCGATTATATCAGAAGCGGCTGGGTGGCCGGCCTCGACGACAGCACCGTCAAGCAGGAAACCATCAACGGCAATGAGGCGGCGACCGCGCACGCAGGCGCCGAAGGCTGGCAGTTCGATATCGCGGTGATCCGGGCCGGAGGCCAGGTCTACCGGTTGCTGACCGCGGCTCCCTCGGCCAGCACCTCGCTGGAGACGGTGGCTCGCTCGGTCAGCGGCTCCTTCCGCATTCTCAGTCCCGCCGAAAAGGCGGCACTGAAGCCACTGCATATTCGTGTACTCACCGTACAGCCGGGACAGACCATGGGTTCGCTTGCCGCGCAGATGGTGGGGGTCGACCGCAAGCTCGACCTGTTCCGCGTGCTCAACGCGCTGTCGCCGGGGGCCGCGGTTTCGGCCGGCGACAAGGTCAAGATCGTCACCGACAAGTAAGCGCCTGTCGCGGGAATCAGGCGGCAGTCGCCATGAATTCCGGGTTCTGCTTCACCAGCGCGACCTTGAGCTTTTCCATGGCGCGGGCCTCGATTTGGCGGACGCGTTCCTTGGAAATGCCGAGCGTTTCGCCGAGAGCCTCGAGCGTGGCGCCCTCGTCGGTAAGCCGGCGTTCCTCGATGATGCGGAGTTCGCGGGCGTTGAGAGCTTGAAGCGCCTCCCTCAGCCAGAGCGAGCGGCGCGCGACGTCGATCTTGTCGCCGACAATCTCGTCGGGCAAGGGATCGTCCGAGACCAGGAAGTCCATCCGCTCGGTCGCCCCCGCATCGTCGGCAAGCGGCACGTTGAGCGAGGAGTCGGGCGCCGACAGGCGTGAATCCATCAACTCCACATCAGCTTCGGAAACGCCGAGCGCAACCGACACCTCGCGGTAGAGAGTCGTGTTGGAGAGCGGTTCGGCGCCGTTCGCGAGACGGGCACGCAAGCGCCTGAGATTGAAGAACAGGGCCTTTTGCGCCGAACTGGTGCCGCCGCGCACGATCGACCAGTTGCGCAGGATGTAGTCCTGCATCGAAGCGCGTATCCACCACGTCGCGTAGGTGGAAAACCGCACCTCGCGCTCCGGCTCGAAGCGGGCGGCGGCCTCGAGCAGGCCGACATGGCCTTCCTGGATCAGGTCGCCGAGCGGCAAGCCGTAATGGCGGAATTTCGAGGCCATGGAAATGACCAGCCGCATATGGGCAACGGTGATGCTGTGCAATGCGTTCTGGTCGTTGTCCTCTTTCCAAAGCAGTGCCAGCCGATGCTCCTCGTCGCGCTCGAGGTAAGGCGCCCTCATTGCCGCGCGGACCATGACCCGACCTGCCGTGTCTTCCATCATAAGGCGCTCCTTGGCTCAGGCGTGCGAATGACAAACTGGCAGGAACCGGCTTGAAATGACGGCGTCGTGCCCTAGAACAGCCAAAACTGCCGTGCGCGGGAAAGGTTCCGCTGGCGCAGGCAGGCGAGCGATGACGTCCGGGCAATTTCGGCACGGCTGCCCGGAATCCTGACGCTGCAACGAAATTCCTTTTTGAGTATTTGATTTCTGGAATTAGCTTTCTTTGAAATTTTGTTCCTTATTTTTCCGACCTGCATCTGTCATTTTCCAACTCTCACAACATGCCTGATATCAGGCCAAGGACGGGATCACAGAAAAATGAAATGGCTGAAGTCGCTCATCATCGCCGGAACGCTGCAGGCCCTGGCGGTCGCATCGGGGCATGCCGGCGCCAATCTCGACCAGATCAAGCAGGCCGGCGTCATCAAGGTCGGTACGGAAGGCACTTACGCTCCGTTCACCTATCATGATGCATCCGGAGCGCTCGTCGGATTCGACGTCGAAATCGCCAAGGCGATCGCCGACAAGCTCGGCGTCAAGGCGCAGTTCCTCGAGGGCAAGTGGGACGGTCTGATCGCCGGCCTCGACGTCAACCGCTATGATGCCGTCATCAACGAAGTCGGCATCACCGATGCCCGCAAGGCCAAGTATGATTTCTCCGATCCCTACATCGCCTCCAAGGCGGTGCTGATCGTGCGCGGCGACAATACCGACATCAAGGCTTTCGCCGATCTCAAGGGCAAGAAGTCGGCGCAGTCGCTAACCTCCAATTTCGGCAAACTGGCCGAGTCGAATGGCGCCGAACTGGTCGGCACGGATGGCTTCGACCAGTCGATCCAGCTGCTTTTGACCGGCCGTGCCGACGCCACCATCAATGAGAGCCTGTCGTTCCTCGACTTCAAGAAGCACAAGCCCGACGCCAATGTGAAGATCGCCGCCCAGGAAGAGAATGCCGATTACTCCGGCGTCATCGTGCGCAAGGGCGATCCGGAGCTGGTCGCTGCCATCAACAAGGCGCTGGCCGACATCAAGGCCGACGGCACCTACAAGAAGATCGCCGACACCTATTTCGGCCAGGACGTCTCGAAGTAATTCAAGCGGGGCGGGTTGTCGCCCCGCAGCCCATCCAGCGGCGAGCCGTCTTTGACGGCTCGCCGCTTTTGTCGTGATATGGCTGACGCATTCGCGCTTCGATGACGCTGCCCGTCCCTTCCGGAGGATATTTCGTGCCGCACTGGCTGCAACTGATGCTGGATTCGCTGCCCTCGCTGCTGTGGGCAGCGTTGATCTTCACCGTGCCGCTGACGCTGCTGTCCTTCGTACTCGGCCTGACGGTGGGATTGGGCGCGGCGCTCGGCCGGTTGTTCGGGCCGAAGCCGCTGGTGGCGCTCGTGCGCTTCTATGTCTGGATCTTCCGCGGCACGCCGCTCCTGGTGCAGCTGTTCCTGATCTTCTACGGCCTGCCGTCGGTCGGCATCCTGCTCGACGCCTTTACCGCGGCGCTGATCGGCTTCACGCTCAATATCGGCGCCTACACGTCGGAAATCATCCGCGCGGCGATCGGCTCGGTGCCGAAAGGCCAGTGGGAGGCCGCCTATTCGATCGGCATGACCTGGAGCCAGGCGATGCGGCGCACCATCCTGCCGCAAGCCGGCCGGGTGGCGGTGCCGCCGCTCTCCAACACCTTCATTTCGCTGGTCAAGGACACGTCGCTGGCCGCCGCCATCACCGTGCCGGAGATGTTCCAGGCGGCGCAGCGCATTGTCGCCACCACCTATGAGCCGCTCATCCTCTATGTCGAGGCGGCGATCCTCTATCTGGCGATGAGTTCGGTGCTTTCGGCCTTGCAGACTCGGCTGGAGGAGCGGCTCAACCGCTATGGCGGCTTCCTGGAGGCACGCTCATGATCGGCCTCACCAACATCGAAAAGCGTTTCGGCGACAATCTCGTGCTGAAGGGGGTGACGGTTGCCATCGCCGAAGGCAGCGTCACCGCGCTGGTCGGTCCTTCGGGCGGGGGAAAAAGCACACTGCTGCGCTGCATCAACCTGCTGGAGATCCCAACCTCGGGCACGGTGCGAATCGGCGACGAGACGCTCGAGTTCCGTCCCGGCGGGAAGGTGTCGGCGGCGGACATAAGGCGTCTGCGCCTGCAGACCGGCATGGTGTTCCAGAATTTCCAGCTGTTTCCGCACCGTACCGCCATCGAAAATGTCATGGAGGGGCTGGTCACGGTGCTGAAATGGCCGGAGGCGCGCGCCCGCGAGCGGGCGCTCGCGCTGCTGGAAAAGGTCGGCATGGCGCACAAGGCGGATGCCTGGCCGGCGACGCTGTCGGGTGGCCAGCAGCAGCGCGTGGCGATCGCCCGGGCGCTGGCGCCGTCGCCGAAGGTGCTGCTGTGCGACGAACCGACTTCGGCACTCGACCCGGAACTGGCGCAGGAGGTGGTCGATGTGCTGAGTCAGCTCGCCACCGAGGGAACGACCATGGTGATAGCGACGCATGATTTGCGCCTCGCCTCCAAGATCGCCCAGGAAGCGGTGTTCCTCGACGCCGGTGTCATCGTCGAGCAGGGGCCATCCGCCACGCTGTTCGGCAATCCGGAGCGCGAAAGGACCAAGCGGTTCATCGCCACGCTGAAGCAGGAGGCGGCGGAGAAGAAGGCCGGCGCATAGGCGCGGGCAATCTCCGGCAATCTCAAAGACAAAAAACCCGGCGCGAGGCCGGGTTTTCGTTAACTCGAAGGCGAAAAAGCTCAGGCAGCTTCTTCCTGCTCGGCTTCCTCATTGTCGGCCTTGGCGCCACGCTTGGGGCCTTTGTTGAGGTTGACCTCGATCAGGCGCACGGCTTCGGTTTCCGACATGCGGTTTACGGCCGCGATTTCGCGAGCCATGCGGTCGAGCGCCGCCTCGTAGAGCTGGCGTTCGGAATAGGACTGCTCCGGCTGGTTGTCGGCACGGTAGAGGTCGCGCACGACTTCCGAGATCGAGATCAGGTCGCCTGAATTGATCTTGGCATCATATTCCTGGGCACGGCGCGACCACATGGTGCGCTTGACGCGGGCGCGACCCTGCACGACTTTCAGCGCGCGCTCGACATAATCCTCTTCCGACAGCTTGCGCATGCCGATCGAGGTCGCCTTGGCGACCGGCACCTTCAGGCGCATCTTGTCCTTCTGGAAGTCGATGACGAACAGTTCCAGCTTGTGGCCGGCCACTTCCTGCTCGTCGATCGAGACGATCTGCCCGACGCCATGCGCCGGATAGACGATGTACTCGCCGGTCTTGAAACCGTGACGCGCGGCAGTGGACTTCTTCTGCGGGGTGATCGTTGCCATTACGCCCTGAACTCCTTGTTGTGGGCCGGCGGCGGTGCCGGCTGAACTCGCGTGATCGGGGTCACCGACCATTAGCCGCACAACAGATGAACCCACCGGAAAGGCCGGGACCGGCAAACCGCACGAGCTGCGGCCGCCTGGCCCAGATCGCTCTGGTCCGGAATGGGATTTTCACCTTTCAGTGATTTGGGGCGTCTGCGCCATAAATCGACGTTGTGTCACCGGCATGTTTCGCTGATGTAACACAAAAAGTCGGAAGAATCAAGGTTTTGCTGCGTAAGCGAAGGCCACAACCAATCGCCGCCTGTCAAGGCGGTTAATCCGACGTGCCTGTTACGCTGCGTCATACAAGCCTTTACAGCGGCGTTGTCAATCGCCTTCGCCCGGCTCGGCGGAGAAGTATTTCTCGAACTTGCCGGCCTCGCCGTCGAAGGTCTTGGCGTCGGCCGGCGGCTCCTTCTTGGCGGTGATGTTGGGCCATTTCTCGGCGTATTCGGTGTTGATCTGCAGCCATTTGTCGAGGCCGGACTCGGTGTCGGGCTTGATCGCGTCGGCCGGGCATTCCGGCTCGCAGACGCCGCAGTCGATGCACTCGTCGGGATGGATGACGAGCATGTTCTCGCCCTCGTAGAAACAGTCGACCGGACAGACCTCGATGCAGTCCATATATTTGCATTTGATGCAGTTGTCGGTCACGACATAGGTCATCGGTCGGCTCCGGGATGTCCCGTTTTTGTTGGCTTTTTTTGTGAGGTAACGCCTTTATCGGCCGCTTGCAAGGGTGGCCATTCCCAGTGGCGCCAGGGTTTGGGAATGGAATTCCAGGCGGCCGGTGCCGCGAGGGCCCGACATGCCCACCAGCCGTCGCGTTTGCCGGCCCCGGTTCTGCCTTTTGTTTGTCGTTGCCCTCGGGAAACACACCCGCCTCAAGGCTCAATCTTCGTCGAGCAATCGGTCGGTCTGGCGGCGCTCTTTTTTGGTCGGGCGGCCGCTGCCTGCCTCGCGCAGCGCCGGGATAGCATCGGGAAGGGCGTCGGCCTTGGGTGCGGGCGGCGGCGACATGTCTTCATAAAGAGTGCGGGCTTCCTCGGCCGGGCCGCGCCGAACACCAGCGCCGAGCACCTTCCAGACGAAGATACGCCGGTCGAGCGTGATGGTCAGCACATCGCCTGGCTTGACCAGATCGGAAGCCTGCGCTGCTTTGTCGCGATTGATGCGCACGCGGCCGGCTACAACCAATTTGGCCGCCAGCGAGCGCGATTTCACCGCGCGCGAGAAGAACAGCCATTTGTCGATGCGCTGGCGGCCTTCAGCAACCATCGAAGCGAGCCTACTTCTTTAATTGGTCGCGTAAGGCTGCGAGCTTGGCGAAGGGGGAATCCGGGTCGAAGCGCACCGGGCGCTCCTCGCGCGGCTTGGGCTGGAAGGCGGGCTTTCCGCCCCCTTTGCCGCGATCGGGCCCCTTGCCTTCCGGCCTGCCACCCTTCCAGTCGGGCCGGGCTTCG
>NZ_JAPYKP010000065.1:0-31118 GCF_037179725.1 Mesorhizobium sp. Cs1321R2N1
ACTCACCGCCGCCGTTTCTCATCTTGTCCGGTGGGCCTTGGCGCCACGCGGCCTCTCACCGCCCCCGGCGCCTCCTGGTCGCTCGCCACGCGGCTTTCCGAATGGCTTTGCGTCGTCTGGTTTGCCGGCGGGCTTGCCATAAGACGGCTTGAACGAGGCCTTGCGCGCCTTGGCCTCGGCCGCCTTGGCCGCATCGGCCTCCGCCCTGCCCTTGCCGATCGGCCGGGCTCCCGGTGCCATCCAGACATTGGCCTTGCGCTGGCCTGGCGGCTCGATCGGCCGCTGCTCGCGTTCGGATTTCTTGCCACCGCCACGAGGCTTGTCACCGAAACCGCCGCGCGGCTTGTCGCCGAAATTTCCACGCGGCTTGTCGCCAAAGCCGCCACGCTCCTGTCGCGGACCGCGATCGCCGAAGCTCTTTTCCGGTCTCTCGCCTCTGTCAGGGCTTGTCGACAGTTTGCCAAGCGCCTCGTCGCGGCTGCCTTCCCGGCGTTTGCGGTTCTTGATCAGCCCGCCCTCGCCGATCGGCCGCCGCTCGCCGTCTCTCGTAAACTTCGGCCGTTCGGGCTCGGCCTCACGGATCTCGGTACGCCGCACCGGCTGGTTGGAAAACGGTTTTGTTATCTCGGCGTCGAAATTGGCGCCGGATTCCTCGACCAGGCGCTCGCCAAGCTGGTCGCGCAGCACTCGGCCCTTGATTTCCAGTACGTGCCCCTCGGCGAGATCCTCGAGCTGGAACGGGCCGTAGGAGACGCGGATCAGCCGCGTGACGTCGAGGCCGAGCGCGCCGAGGATGTTCTTGACCTCACGGTTTTTGCCCTCGCGCAGGCCGATCGTCAGCCAGGCATTGGAGCCCTGCTCGCGATCAAGGCTGGCTTCGATGGCGCCGTAGAAGACGCCGTCGACGGCAATGCCTTCGCGCAGGCCGGCAAGCGCGCTTTCCTCGACCTTGCCGTGGACACGCACACGGTAGCGGCGCAGCCAGCCGGTGGCCGGCAGTTCTAGTACGCGCGACAGGCCGCCATCATTGGTCAGCAGCAGCAGGCCTTCGGTGTTGATATCGAGCCGGCCGATGGTCATCAGCCGCGGCAGTTCGGCCGGCAGCACGTCGAAGACGGTCTTGCGGCCTTCGGGGTCGCGGTTGGTGGTGACGACGCCGGCCGGCTTGTGGAACAGGAAAAGGCGCGTGCGTTCGATCGGCGGGATTTCCATTCCGTCGAGATGGATGATGTCATTGGGCATGACGTTGAACGCCGGCGAGGCCAGCACCCGGCCATTGACCTTGACGCGGCCGGCAGCGATCAACTCCTCGGCGTCGCGGCGCGAGGCGAGCCCGGCACGTGCCAGACGCTTGGCGATGCGCTCGCCGGCTTCTTCCGTTGCTTCCGTTGTTCGCGGACGTGGCTTGAAGCCGCCGCCCGATGCGCCTTGTGGCCGGTCTCCGAAATCACGTTTGGGTCTGTCGCCTCCAAAGTCTCGCTTTGGACGGTCGGCAAAATCCCGCTTCGGACGATCTGCGAAATCACGCTTGGGACGGTCGAAGCGCTTTTCGCCGCCCTCCGCCGAAGCAGAAAACGGACGGTCGCCACGTGGCGCGTAGGGCTTGCGCGGCCCTTCGCGCTTATCATACGGCTTGCGCTCGCCCTCGGCGGCCATCGGACGGTCGCCGCGCGGGGCGTAGGGCTTGCGTGGGCCTTCGCGCTTCTCATACGGCTTGCGCTCGCCTTCCGCCGCCATCGGCCGGTCGCCACGCGGGGCGTAGGGCTTGCCTTCGGGGCGCGGTCCCTTGCGGAACGGCTTGTCGCCGCTCTTGAAGTCGCGCTTCGGGCGCTCGCCTTCAGCGGCGGCCGGCCGGTCGCCGCGTGGGGCATAGGGCTTTTTCGCACCAAAGGACGGCTTCCCGCCCTTGCTGGCGTCGCGGCCACGTGCACCTGCCGATTTCGGGCCACTCCTGCCCGGGCCGCCTTTGCGCGGAGATTTCTTGTCGTTGTCGTCCATGTGGCCTTTGTCCGTTTGCGCTGCTACAGCGTGGCGCATCCGTTCGGCGCGCAACGAACGCTGTAGCATTTTTGATTTGGCGCATGATCATTCCTGAAAATCGAGTCCGATTTTCAGGTTGATGCGCTCCATAACAGGATCACCGCCGGGTGGCGAGGATATAATGGGAAGACAAACCGCTTGAAGAGGCCGGATTTCATGGCGCTGGCGCTAAAAGAGGCCGAAGCGGCAGCCTTGCGCGGCGAAGTGCCGGTCGGCGCGGTCATTGCCAATGGCGGCACGGTCATTGCCAGTGCCGGCAACCGCACGCGCGAGCTTGCCGACCCGACGGCGCACGCCGAAATGCTGGTGATCCGTGAAGCCTGCGGCAAGCTCTCGAGCGAGCGGCTCACCGGCCACGATCTCTATGTGACGCTGGAGCCCTGCGCCATGTGCGCCGGGGCAATCTCATTCGCCAGGCTGCGCCGTCTCTATTTCGGTGCCGCAGACGAAAAGGGCGGCGCCGTGGTCAATGGTGTGCGCTTCTTCGCTGCACCGACCTGCCACCACACGCCCGACATCTATCCGGGCATGGCCGAGACCGAAGCAGGCCTGCTGCTGAAGGATTTTTTCAGGCGACGTCGAGACTGAGCCAAGGCCGCCGCGCGACTGTTCCTACAGCGACGGCAACCAGTCGAACCAGCCGCCCTTCTTGCCCTCGGCCTTTGCCTTGAGGCGGCGCTCCTTCTTGTACTCGTCTTCGCCGAGTTCGTTCTGCGGCGCGGCACTGGAGGCGGTGCGGTAGGCCAATGGCGGCTCGCTAAGGTATTTGCGCGTGTTCGGATCGCCCTGCTTGCTGTCGGCAAGGCGGCGCTGGATCTCCGCAGCGCGGCCCTTGTCGGAATCGGCGGGTTTCCACGCCGGCGGATGGCTTGAGCCGGACTCTTCCATTGCCTTCTTCACCGAAGCGGGATCCGTCTGCACATCATCGACAATCTCCGGCTGGTAGGCCGGGTCGTTCTGGTGGGCGGTGGCGTCGGCGCGCAGACGCGCGCGGCGCTGCTCGGGCGATTCGGGCCATCCGGCGTTTGCCGTCTGGATGCTTTCCTGGGGGGCGGGCAGCGCTTCCTTCTGGCCGGGTGCCGGCTTCACGAGGGTGGGACGCGGCTTGTAGTCGATCGGGTCCTTGCGCTTCGGCGCGAAGGAAACGGCGCCCGTAAGATCGCCGGCCAGCTGTTCGGCGGCGGTCTTGTCGGTGCCATAGGTCGGAGAGCCCATGCAGCCGGATAAAGCGAGGCCCGAAGCGACAAGCGGCGCCAACAGCGCAAGGCGCGCGTTATATCTCTCGGTCATGCCAAAAAGTCCCACTCTAGACAGCCTCTCGATCGCACCGGCTTTGTATCCGGTCCCCATCGTGCAAGCACTTGCGACGGAAATCCGGCGACAATTTGTCTTCCGGAGTTTCGCGTGTTTACCTCAACCACTCGTTAAGGGCAACGCACGGGCGGATTTGTACCGTCCGGCGTTCTATTTGCGCACTTCTTCGATCTGATGCCGGTCGTTTAAAACCGCCACGCACTTTCGGGCGACAGGAACCGGCTTGATCTGGTCCCTGTCGTTTGTCCCAAAACCGCTACGCACTTTTGGGCGACAGGAACTAAAGCCTTCCCAGCGCCTTCAACTCGTGCAGCACGGCGGCATCACGTGCCGAAACATCCGGGAAGTCCGGATCCTGCCCGACATCGTCCGTGTAGCGCCAGGAACGCGCGCATTTGACCAGCCCTCGGTCCTCGGCTTTCTCGACCACCACGGCGACGCCCTTGACATCGTCGAGGGCAAAGGCGGTTTGCGGCGTCTGGCCATGGGCAATGACGAGATCACTGGTGATCGCCATTTCAGCCATGTCGACGTCCGATATGGCCGCCTCGAGCGCCGCGTCGTTGATCGTGACCACCGGTATAGCCTCCAGCGAGGAGCCGATCACCTTCTGGGCACGGGCGATCTCGAGTGCGCCGGTGACGACGCGGCGCACCTGCCTGACCTTGCGCCATTTCTCCGCCAGCGCCTCGTTCTTCCAATTCGCCGGGATTTGCGGGAACTGGTCGAGATGCACCGAGACCGCGTCGGGATGACGGTCGAGCCAGGCCTCTTCCATGGTGAAGGGCAGCATCGGCGCCAGCCATTTCACCAGGCAGTCGAAGAGATGGCGTACCACCTGGACCGAGGCCTTGCGCTTCACGCTCGACGGGCCGTCGCAGTAGAGCGCGTCCTTGCGGATATCGAAATAGAAGGCCGACAGCTCGACCACCATGAAGTCGAGCAGAGCTCGCGTGATGCGCTTGAACTCGAAGGCGTCGTAGCCCTGGCGCACCACCTCGTCGAGCTCTGCCAACCGGTGCAGCATCAACCGCTCCAGCTCCGGCATCGTCTCCAGGGGAACGACCTCACCATCGTCATGGGCGAGCGTGCCCAGCATCCAGCGGATGGTGTTGCGCAGCTTGCGATAGGCGTCGATGTTGGTCTGCAGCACGTTCTTGCCGAGCCGCTGGTCTTCCCAATAGTCCGTCGTCACCACCCAGAGCCGCAGGATGTCGGCACCGGACTGCTTGATCACATCCTGCGGCACGACCGTGTTGCCGAGCGATTTCGACATCTTGCGGCCATCCTCGTCCATGGTGAAGCCATGGGTGACGACGGTGTCGTAAGGCGCCCTGCCCCTGGTGCCGCAGCTTTCGAGCAGCGAGGAGTGGAACCAGCCGCGATGCTGGTCGGAGCCTTCGAGATAGACGTCGGCCGGCCACTTCAGGTCGGGCCGGTCCTCCAGGGTGAAGACATGTGTCGAGCCCGAATCGAACCAGACGTCGAGAATGTCCGTCACCTGCTTCCATTTGGAGGCATCGTGATTGCCGAGGAAGCGCTCGCTGGCACCGCGCGCGAACCAGGCGTCGGCGCCCTCCGCCTCGAAGGCGTCCATGATGCGCCGGTTGACCGCCTCGTCCTTCAGCACATTGCCATCCTCGTCGGCAAAGACGGCGATCGGCACGCCCCAGGCACGCTGGCGCGACAGCACCCAATCGGGGCGTTCCTCGATCATGGCGCGGATGCGGTTCTGGCCGGCGGCCGGGACAAAGCGCGTCTCGTCGATCGCCTTCAGCGCGCGGCCGCGCAGCGTGGTGCCGTCGCCGAGGTCCTTGTCCATGTAGACGAACCATTGCGGCGTGTTGCGGAAGATGACCGGCTTCTTCGAACGCCATGAATGCGGATAGCTGTGCTTCAGCCGGCCGCGCGCGAACAGCGCGTTGCGCTTGATCAGCTCGTCGATGACCGCCTGGTTGGCGTTGCCCTTCTTGCCGTTGTCGTCGATGACGCGCGCCGGTCCGCCTTCGCGGTCCGGCCCGAAGCCCGGCGCGTCCTTTGTGAAGAAGCCGGCATCGTCGACGGCAAACGGGATTTCAGTATCGATGCCGCGCTGGCGCAGCGCGGGCGCGGCATCCATCCAGGCATCAAAGTCCTCCCGGCCATGACCGGGAGCCGTGTGCACGAAGCCCGTGCCGGCCTCGTCGGTGACATGGTTGCCGGCAATCATCGGAACCGGGAATTCGTAGCCGCCGCCGAGACCCTTGAAGGGATGCGAAAGCACAAGATTTCCAAGCTGTTCGGCGCTGATGCCGTGAAGGCGCTTCAAGATGACCTTGGCTTTGGCCTGGCTTTCCTCGGCCAGCGCATCGGCAAAGATCAGCTTCTCGCCTGGCTGCGGGCCAAATGCATTCTCGGCCGCCGTCACCTCGTAGAGGCCGTAGCCGACGCGCGGCGAATAGCTGACGGCGCGATTGCCAGGGATGGTCCATGGCGTCGTCGTCCAGATGACGACATGGGCATCCAGCAGGTCAAGCGACCGCCCGCTCAGGTCCGGATCGAGCTCCGCCGGCAGCCCGTCCACGACACTGGCGACGACGAGATTGGCCACCGGAAACTTCGCCCAGATCGTGTCGGACTCGTAATCCTGGTACTCGATCTCGGCCTCGGCGAGCGCCGTGCGCTCAACCACGCTCCACATCACCGGCTTCGAACCGCGGTAGAGCTGGCCGGACATGGCGAATTTCAGCAATTCGCCTGCGATGCGCGACTCGGCGTGGAAGGCCATCGTCGTATAAGGGTTCTTGAAGTCGCCGACGACGCCAAGCCGCTGGAACTCGCCACCTTGCACGGAGATCCAGTGCGCGGCGAATTCACGGCATTCCTTGCGGAATTCGTTGACCGGCACCTCGTCCTTGTTCTTGCCCTTGGCGCGGTACTGCTCCTCGATCTTCCATTCGATCGGCAGGCCGTGACAATCCCAGCCGGGCACATAGTTCGAGTCAAAGCCGCGCATCTGGAACGAGCGGGTGATGACATCCTTGAGGATCTTGTTCAGCGCGTGGCCGATGTGGATGTTGCCGTTGGCGTAGGGCGGACCGTCATGCAGCACGTATTTCGTGCGGCCCGCCGCGCTCTCGCGCAGCTTGCGGTAGAGATCCATGTCCTGCCAGCGCTTGACCAGCACCGGCTCCTTCTCGGGCAAGCCGGCGCGCATCGGAAATTCCGTCTGCGGCAGGTAAAGGGTCTTCGAATAGTCGATCGTTGATTGGTTTTCGTCGTTCATTGGTCTGCCATGTGCATGCCGGGCCACGTGGCTTGCGGCGAATTCTACTTTATACGCATGCCGTTTTCCCAAACCGGGCCACTTGTGGGCGACATGCTTTGATGATCTGGAAAAGCGCGAGAGGCCGCGCGCAATATTCCCGGCGGCTCCTACAGCGTTCAGGCTGCTGGGAACACCGGGCTGGTAATTCGTATCGTCGGCGCGTGAAGGCGCGAAAAGCTCGTCATTGCTGGGCTTTTAGCGGAGAAGAGCGCAGGAATAAAGCGTCTCCTTCGATTCACTTACATCTTGAAGTCGAAGCGATAGGTGGTCGACACGCCGACCATGAACTGGTTGCGGTCGCCGCGCTCCTTGACCAGGCTGGAATCGGCCGCCGGACCCTCGAGGCGCGAATATTCGCCAAACAGGCTGGCGGTCATCGGATCGGTCACCTTCCAGGTCACGGCGCCGCCGAGGCCGACGGATTTCAAGCCGCCGCCGGGATTGTACTGGCTCAGCCCCGAGGCCACGGCTTCCTGTGCGTTGACGCCATAATAGGCATCGAAATAGTTCGCCGAGGCAAAAGACACGCGCGGACCGCCCGAAATCCTGACGGTTGGCGTCACGTCGTAGAAAGCATCGGCGGCGATGTCGGCGACAAAGCCGTTATGAGCACGAATGCCATGCCGCAATTCGGCACGCGCGCGCATCCAGTCCGTCGGATAGAATTCGAAAAAGCCGCCGACCTCGCCGCCCCAGCGGACCGGGTCCAAGCCCCTAAGTTCGTCGGCATCACCGTCGTCGCGCGAGAACAGGAACTTGCCGGTCAGGCCTGCACGGACGCTGCCATCGTCGACAAGCGCCAGCGAAATGTTGTCGTTGCGCGAGGTGAAGCGAGCAGCAGGGCCGGCCTTGCCCAGCGAAATGATGGGCTGGGCGCTCAGCATGTACTTCTTGCCGCCCTCGAAATTGGGCGCCACCAGGCCGGTCGCGCCGACCGTCAGATACCAGTCGCCGGACAGCCAGCCGAAAGCGCCATCACCGGCTTCGGCCGCGCCTGACGTCGCCAGCACGACGGTAGCCAAGGCTATAGAAATCTTCCCGACCTGACTCATGGTCACTCCACTAACACGTCAAAGCTGTCCTGCCGCGACAGCTTTGACGAGGCTTTGGTAAAATTTGATTTAAGGACGAGACATCCAGCGCGTGTTGCTTGCACCATCGCGCCCGCCATCGGCTGGACGCGAGTCGGCGCCGAGGGTAACCTCCCTTGCATTCTGGCGGTCTTCAATGGAGGTGGCGACATGACCTTGGATGGCGATACATTGAAGAATGCGATCGGCCAGACGCGCGACAAATGGGGGTGGTTTGTCGGGCTGGGCGTGGTTCTGCTGGTCCTCGGCGGCATTGCCTTCGGCAATCTGTTTATCGCCACGGTGGCTTCCGTCTATGTCGTGGGATGGCTGATGCTGGTGGCCGGCATCATCGAGATCATGCACGCTTTCGGGGTCAAGACCTGGGGCCGCTTCTTGTATTGGCTGCTCAGCGGACTGCTCTATGCGGTCGCCGGATTCTTCGCTTTCGACAATCCGCTGCTGGCCTCAGCGGTGCTGACCTTCCTGCTGGCCGTCGCGCTCGTCGCTTCGGGCGCCCTGCGGGCCTGGGTCGGCTATAGCCACCGTCCGGAGCGGGGCTGGGGCTGGATTGTCGCGGCTGGCGTCATCAGCGTGCTTGCCGGCCTGATCATCGCCATGGGGTGGCCGGTCAACAGCCTGTGGGTGCTCGGACTGTTCCTGGCGATCGACCTGATCTTCCAGGGCTGGACCTTCATCGCCGTCGGTCTTGCGCTAAAGAAATAGGAAACTCGTTCCCCTTTTCGGGACCACGCTTCAGAACGCCACAGTGGCGTCCAGACCGGACAGCGGCTTGACGCCGCCAAGCAACGCGCGTGCCTCGGCTTCATCGCGCTTCATCTGCACCACCAGTGCATCGAGCCGGTCGAACTTGATCTCGCTGCGCAGGAAGCCGAAGAACGACACTCCGCAGATCTCGCCATAGAGATCGCCGGAAAAATCGAAGACGAAGGTTTCCAGGAGCGGCGCGCCGTTGTCGTCGACGGTCGGGCGGCGGCCAAAACTGGCGACGCCGTCGTGCAGCGTGCCGTCCTCGCGCCGGAAGCGAACGGCGTAGATACCTTCCTTGAGCGTGGCTTCCGCGGGAAGTCTCATGTTGGCTGTGGGAAAGCCGAGCGTTCGCCCGAGCTGTTGGCCGCCGACGACCTCGTTTTCCACCGTGAAGCGATAGCCAAGCAGACCGGCTGCCCCGGCCACCCCGCCCTCGCAAAGCAAGGCACGGATGCGGCTCGACGAAACCACCTCGGCGCCTTCGTCGCGAAAGGCGTCGACGAGGGTGACACCGAAGCCATGGCGCTCGCCGGCAGCCATCAGATAGGCCGGCCCGCCCTGGCGGTCCTTGCCGAAATGGAAATCGAAACCGGTCACGGCGTGGCTGATGCCCAGCGTCCTCTCCAGCACGTCGGTGACGAAGGCTTCCGCCGACAGCGAGGCGAAGTCGCGCGTGAAAGGCTGCTCGACGAGCGCGGCAAAGCCCAGAAGCGACAGGAGCCGCGCCTTCATCGGCGGCGGCGTCAGCACGAAAAGCGGCAAATCAGGCCTGAAAACCGTTCGCGGGTGCGGTTCGAAGGTCAGCACCAGGGCCGGCACGCCACGCCGCGTGGCCTCCGCCAATGCCCGTTCGAGCACGGCCTGATGGCCGCGATGGACGCCATCGAAATTGCCGATCGCCACGACGCCGCCTCGCAGATCGGCGGGCAGCGGCCCGGTTGTCGTAAGATGCTGGAACGCGACCATTATCACCTACTGCAGTCTTGCGATGACGGCCACCGGATGATAGCCGTGCCGCTCCAGGAAGAGCCCGAGCCTGGCCGGATCCGGCCGGGAGGGATCGCCATAGTCGCGGGCATGAATGCCGCCGGAGACATAGAGGACGTCGAAACCATTGTCGGCCGCGCCCTTGACGTCGGTAAACATCCCGTCGCCGATAGCCAATATTTGCGGACGCCCGACCGGCCGGCCGAGGATCTCGGCCACCTCCTTCATCGCGACCTCGTAAATTGGCGCATAGGGTTTTCCGGCGATCAGCGTGCGACCGCCGAGCTGCGCGTAGTCGCGCGCGAGCGCACCGGCGCACCAGATGATCCGTTCGCCGCGTTCAACCATGATATCGGGATTGGCGCAGATGAACGGCAGGTTCCTGGCCCGCAACCGGCGCAGCAGTTCCGTATAGTCCTCGGGTTTTTCGATCTCGTCGTCGAACAACCCGGTGCACACGACGCCGGCGGCCTCGAATTCCTCGACGAGTTCGACATCGAGACCATCATAAAGGGTCAAATCGCGGTCGGCGCCGATGTGGAAGACTTTGCGAGGGCCCTCCGCGATCAGATCACGGGTCACGTCACCCGAGGTCACCACACGGTCATAGGCCGACGGCGGAACGCCGATCACGCTCATCTGCGCCACGACGTCGGCGCTGCGGCGCGGCGAATTGGTGATCAGAACGACAGGAGTGCCGGCCGCCCTTGCCGCCACCAACGCGGCCGCGGCCGCCGGAAAATGCCATTCGCCATTGTGCACCACGCCCCAGACGTCGCAGAGAATTGCCGAATAGGCTTTCGAGACGTCTTCGAGCGAGCCGACGATTTCAGGTGAATCCGCCATGCCGTTTCCTTCAGTATGATCGTTGCGGGTGCGGCGGCCGACGGTTCGCCGCAGCCGGTTCGAATTATCCGAACCGGCCCATGCTGTCACCAGCTTTCGCCCGCATCGGCACGAATTGCCGCGCAACCGGCGGCTTTGATTGGTTAGCGGTTGGTGAAGCGCCGACCGAGCAATAGAGCGGTTTCCCAAACCCGTCCTTCAGCGTTTTGTGGAAAGCTGGCGCCGACCGAGAATCCGTCGGCGGGGGCCGCTTCAAGCATGGTTGAAATCTGGCGTCAGTTCCGCCGCGACAGGCGTGGCAATTATGCTCTTATGACGGCTGTGGCGATGGTGCCGCTGATGGGCGGCCTGGCAATCGCGGTCGACTACACGGAAATGAACCGTGAAAAGCAGATGCTGATGAACGCGCTCGACGCCGCCAACTTCGCCACCGCCCGCCGGCTGACGGAAGGCGCGACCGACGACCAGTTGAGAGCCTATGCGCTCGACTTCTTCAATGCCAATTTGAACGATATCGATCCCGCGAGCACGACGCTCAACGTCATCTTGCCGAGCAACAGCAGCAGCGGCGGCGGCCTGCTGAGGATGACCGCCCAGCTCAACTACAAACCCTATTTCTACCCCGCCTTCGCCCAACTCGTCGGCAAATCGGCGACCGATGCGAACCAGAGGCTCAGCTTCAACGTCACCTCGCAGGTGCGGTTGAAGAACACGCTGGAAGTTGCCCTGGTGCTCGACAATTCCGGATCGATGACCACGCTCGGCACGGGCTCGGGGCAAAAGCGCATCGATCTTCTCAAGACTGCTTCCAAGCAGCTGGTCGACACCCTGGCCCAGCAGGCGGTCATGATCAAGCAGGTCGACAAGCCGGTGCAATTCGGCCTCGTGCCTTTTGCCGCCTCGGTCAATGTCGGCCCCGGGAATGGCAATGCTTCGTGGATGGACACCGAGGGGCTTTCGCCGGTGTCGAATGAGAATTTCGACTGGTCGACGCTGAACGCCGCCAACAAATACGCCCAGCGGACCAACGGCATCTGGTACAAGCGCGGCACTGGCTGGGGAACCGAGGACGGCCAGATGCTGACCCGGTTCTCGCTCTACCGCGACATGAAGGTCGTCACCAACCACGAGCGTGTCGTCAACAGCAAACGGGTCGTGTGCGACCAATACAATTCGAACAACACCTGCAAAAGCAGCCACGACGAATATGACTATATCGATTCCTACGGTCCGTTCGCCAGTTGGCAGGGCTGCGTCGAGGCCCGGCCCTACCCTTACAATATAAACGACGCCACGCCGTCAGGTGGCTCGGCCAACACCGGCATCGGTGTCGGCGATCCGGCAACGATGTTCGTGCCCATGTTCGCCCCCGACGAACCGGGCAATCACTGGAAGCTCACTCAAGACCCCGACGAGGCCGCGCCGGTAACTTATGGTGCCGTCAACAGCTGGTGGAACGACGATCCGTCGAGCAGCAGCGGCCAATCCCGGCTGCGCAACATGGCCAAGTACTTCCAGCCGCGGCCGATCGATGCGCCGGCGCTGCCCGCCGGCAACGGGCCGAATTACAGCTGCACCACCAACCCGATCACGCCGCTGACCGATGTCAGCGTCGCCGAAGGGGTCACCTCGATCAAGGCGGCGATCGACCTGATGCAGCCGAATGGCGGCACCAATGTTCCCGAGGGCATGGCTTGGGGCTGGCGGGTGGTTTCGAGCGGAGAGCCGTTCACGCAAGGGCGCCCGGAAACCGAAAGAGGCAACGACAAGGTGTTGATCGTGCTGACCGACGGCGCCAACACCTATTATACGCCTTCGTCGCTGGGCTACTCGGATCCCGCCAATTCGAAATCGACCTACGCGTCCTACGGCTATCTCAACCCCGGATACAACGGCACCTCGGTCGGCCGCCTGTTCATGGGCACATCGAGCGCCATCGGTCAGCTAGACTATTCGAACGGCAACTACACCAACGCGCTCAACGAGCAGATGACCGCGCTCTGCAACAACGCCAAGGCAGCCAACATCATGGTGATGACGGTGGCGCTCGACTTGTCGATGACCAAGGCCAGCGACAAGCTGGCCATCGATGCGCTGAAATCCTGCTCGTCGGAGTCGCGCTTTCGCAAGGATGCCACGAATCCGAGCAAAGCGGCGAAGCTGTTCTGGAATGCGACCGGCGCCAGCCTGGCAAACGATTTCAAGGAAATTGGCAACGAGCTGTCGAACCTGCGCGTGGTCGGCTAACCCGGGATCATCCCTCTGGCGCAACGCCTGGCGCCGTCAAGCTCTTGCAGCCACCTGTCGGGATAGGCACAGATTGGCCGCTCGCGAGATCGCGAATCCATCGCGGCATGCTGGGGAACGAACAATGCCCGATACCGCCAACCACCTCGCCTTCGCGCTGGTCTGCCTCGGCATGGTGCTGACGCCAGGCCCGAACATGATCTACCTGATCTCCCGCTCGCTGTCGCAAGGGCCGAAGGCCGGACTGATCTCGCTTGGCGACGTTGCGGTCGGCTTCTTGTTCTATGTGCTGTCGGCCGCGTTCGGCATCACGGCGCTGCTGCTCGCCGTGCCCTATGCCTATGACGTTTTGCGCTTTGCCGGCGTGCTTTATCTCCTGTGGTTGGCCTGGCAGGCGGTGAAACCGGGCGGACGCTCGCCGTTCCAGGTGCGCGACCTGCCGAAGGACCGGCCGCGCAAGCTGTTCGCCATGGGATTGATGACCAATCTGCTCAATCCCAAGGTGGCCGTTCTCTACCTGTCGCTGCTGCCTCAGTTCATCAGCCCCGGCAAGGGCCATGTCCTGTCACAGCTTCTGGTGCTGGGCGCGACGCAGATATCGATCAGCCTCAGCGTCAATGCCATCATCGCGCTGACGGCCGGCTCGATCGCCACCTTCCTCGCCGGACGCCCGCTGTGGCTGGTGATCCAGCGCTGGATGATGGGAACCGTGCTGACGGCACTCGCGCTGAAGATGGCGACCGACGCGCAGCGCTGAGTGCTCACATCGGACGGCGCGGGGGCCGGATATGAGCCGGCTCGACCACCTTTCGGTAGAGGTGCCAGGTCGCGTGACCGAGGATCGGCATGACGACGGCCAGTCCGGCAAACAGCGGGATAGAGCCGATCACCAGCAGCACCGCGACGATCAGACCCCAGAGCGCCATCTGCAGCGGATTTGTCATGACCGCGCGCGCCGAGGTCTCTATTGCCGAAACGGCGCCGACATCGCGATCAAGCAAAAGCGGGAAGGCAACGACCGTGGTCGCCAGCACAACCACCGCGAAAACCAAGCCGGCCGCATTGCCGAGAAGGATCAGCGTCCAGCCCTTGCTGGTCGTCAGCACATCGCGCAGGAAGGCCCCGACCGAAGCGGGCGGCTCGCCGCCAAAAAGGCTGGTGTAAATCGACTGCGCCGTGAACAGCCACAACAGGAACAGGGCGACCAGCATGACGCCGATGACCGCTATCGAGGGTAGCGCCGATGAGCGGCGGACATCTAGTGCGTGCCGCCAGTTGGTGTTCATGCCGAGCTCGCGCCGGCGGCTGATCTCATAGAGTCCGAGTGCGGCGAACGGGCCGACCAGGGCAAAGCCCGACATCAAGGGGTAGACGAGTTGGATGGCGTTGGAGCCGGACGTCCACCGCGTCAGGACCAGGCCGACGATCGGATAGATCAGGCACAGGAACACGTAATGCGAGGGCTTGGCCCAGAAGTCCTCGGCGCCAAGCCTGAGCGCGTCCCAGAGGTCTGTCGTGGAAATGCGGCGGACTGCGGGTTGCACATGCATTCCGCGCGCGTCCGCCATGACATGAAAGCCGGCCATAACCTACCTCCGTTTTTCTCGGGGGGCGGTCACCGCCTAGGGTGGCCGCCCGCAGCTGCCACTTCAACAACGCTGACATCATATCCGATCTTCCCGGAATTGTCGCCGCGTCCTTCGTTTGGAGAACCACTGACTTCATTTTAGAATCTATGCATTTTAGTTATTGCTTAAATTACTCGTAGAGACCCCCGGGCGTATCACCTGAGCTTTACAAACCTTGGCGAGGGGCGATGTTCACATTGAAGGGCTTCTGGTCTTCGGAGCGCGGAAATTTTGCCATGGCGACTGCCATAGCGATGCTGCCGATAATGGCTGTCGTCGCCGGCACCCTCGATCTGACGGGCACGAGCGACGACGCGGCGCAATTGCAGAACTCGCTGGACGCGGCTGGGCTTGCCGTCGGCACAAAGTACCTGCCCAGCATGAGCGCGAGCGATGTCCAGGGGCTTGGGCTGACATTCTTTGCGGCCAATATGAACGTCGCCGACCAGCAGGAATATTCAGACAGCATCACCGCCTTTTCGGCCACCGCCAGCGGCGACCCGAGCGCCTATTACATCTCGCTTTCGTCAGGCATCAACCGTCCGAGCTTCATCAATGGCGCTGCCCCCTGGCCGGCTCACCGGTCGGCGACGGTCAAGATGCACCCGGGCGCGCAGGCCTGCGTGCTGGCGCTCGATCCGCATGCGTCGTCCGCGGTAAGCCTGCAAGGCTCGACCGATGTCGCCATGAGCAACTGCGTGATCGCGGCAAACTCGGACGCGTCCGATGCCGTCAGCAGAGGCGGTTCCGCGCAGGTTTCGGCGGGCTGCGTCTCGACCGTCGGCGGCACTTCCGGGCTTTCACCGCCCAGTGCCAATCTCACCTGCGGCGCGCCGCTCGAACATCAATATGCGTCCTTCGATCCCCTGGCCGATATCGTGCCTCCCCCCTATACGTTCTGCATGCCGGTCCCGAACGGCAAAACCTACACGCTGTCGCCCGGCACCTATTGCGACAAGACATTGTCGGGAAACATCACGCTCAGCCCGGGCGTCTACATCTTGCGCGGCGTCACCCTGAAGCCGGGCGGGAACGGCAGCCTGAGCGGCCAGGGCGTGACCATATTCCTCGTGGAGGGAGCACAGATCATCATAAATGCCAATGAAAGGGTGAACCTTTCTCCGCCAACCAGCGGGCCTTACGCCGGCATCACCATCTTCCAGAGCCGTGGGAACATTTCAGCATTGACCCTGAATGGCGGTGCAAATTCCCTGATCAGCGGATTCGTCTATGCGCCTGACGCGGCCGTTTCGTTCGCCGGCAACTCGGATATGAGCGGTCAGGGCGATTGCCTGAGGCTTGTTGGCTTGACCGTGCAGATGACAGGCAACTCATCCATCAAGACCGACTGCACGGCCGTATTCGGAAATCGCGAGATGTACGCCGGCCGCCGCATCACGCTTGTGAGATAGCCGCTAACTGCCGCTTCAATTCGAAATTTCACCGCCCTGCCCGGCAAAAGCCATGATCGCGATCGAGTCAGGCCTGCATGACCATTTCGAGAATCGATTGCGACCGGACCGCGGACTTGAACAGGCGCACCTGGCTCAAGGTGGCCGGCCTAGCGGCATTGCTCGGGCTTGCCGCCTGCAGCACCGTCTCGCTGCCGACCGGGCAAGGCGCCGGGGTTTCCTCTTCGGCAACCGGCACGCTGGCGAGCCTGCGTGTCACGGCTGGGCTCGGACCGCTGGTCCCCGATACACAGCTGGAGCAAGCAGCACTGCAGCAGGCCGGCTATATGGCGCGACGTGAAAACATGAGCCACACGACCGGCTGGGGCAAGGATTTCGCCTCGCGCATGAGGGACAATGGTGTACACGGTGCGGCGGCCGAGAACATCGCGGCCGGCCGCTTCGACCAACAGAAGCTGTTCGATATCTGGATGCGTTCGCAGGGACACCGGCGTAACATGCTCGATCCGGACTTCAGCCGCTTCGGGCTTGCCTATGTCCGTGACGGCCGCGACCCCAACCTGCGCTACTGGTCGCTGGTGCTCGGGAAATAAGGGCTCCAGCCTATTTCGTCGTCGCCTTGAATTTCGCCATCAGGTAGGGACCGGAGCGCACCGGGCCGTATTTCGGCGGCTCGCCGTCTGCAAGGCAGGCATCCAGCACCTTGATCTCGGCATCCCAGTTCGGCTGGTGGAAGAAGGCCATGGACTGGCGCCTGTCCCGGCCGCCTGCTGCTGGATTGACGACACGATGCACGGTGGACACCCAGCGGTCATTGGTCCAGCGCGCCATCAGGTCGCCGATGTTGATGACGAAGGCTCCCGCGATCGGCGGCACCTCCGTCCATTCTCCGCCCGGCGTGACGATCTGAAGGCCGCGCGACCCGGCCTGCGGCAGCAGAATGGTCAGGCTGCCATAGTCCGTGTGGGCGCCGGCTCGGATCTGGCCGGGCTTCGGCGCGACATGCTGTTCGGGATAATTGAGCGCCCTCAGCGCGCTGATCGGCGCATCGAGATAAGTGTCGAAATAAGTCTCGGGCAAGCCGAGCGCGGTGGCGAAGACGCGCATGATGCGCAGCGCCAAATCCTCCAGCGCGGCATAGTAGGCTTTCCAGGCATGGATGAAACCGTCCGGCGCTTCAGGCCAGATCGTCTCGGCATAGCAGAAGGCGAGTGCCTCGGGATCGGACATGCCCGGTGGCACACTGAGCGGTCCGCCATTGAAGCTCTCCTTGAGGCCCGGCGGCGTGTCGACGTTACGGGATTTGGCCAGCGCTTCGAGTTCGGGGCCGAGATAGCCGTAGGGATAGCCCTTATAGGGCGCCTTGGAGCGCTGTTTCTGTTCCGGCGGCAGGTCGAAGAAGGCGCGGGCCTTCGACCAGGCGGCGTCGATCACCGCCTGCGAAATGCCGTGGTTCTTGACGGCCAGGAAGCCCGTATCGCGGCAGATGCGATCGACCTCGGCGCCGCGCGCGGCCTTCTCCTCAGGGCTCGCTTTCTCGAATTGCCCGAGATCGAATACCGGAAATGTCGGGTTCTGCATCGTCTTTGCACTCGTCCGTCAACTTGCGACGATGCCGGTTTGCCCGGCAACCGGCTAGGACCAACCGATGTGGCAGTGTAGTCCATATCGAAGGCAGGCGATGTGCCTGCCGTCGGCCTAGTCCATATGGGCGGCAGGCGCGCCGCCGCCAGCCGGCGCCGTCTTCGGCTTGCGCAGCAGGAAGACGAACGGGATGGCGACCAGCGTCATCACCATCAGGATTTTGAAGTCGTTGACGTAGGAGATCATCATCGCCTGGAGATTGACCATGCGGTCGACCTGCGACAGCGCCGTCGGATCGCCGCCGGCGGCCGCCGGCGAGACCGCCCAGAGATTGGGATTGAACGGGTTGATGAAGGCTGAGAGCTCGGCATGATTGACCTGCGTGTTGCGCACCAGCAGCACCGTCACGACCGACACACCGATCGACGAGCCAAGGTTGCGCACCAAGCTGAACAACGAGGTTGCATCGGTGCGGTAACGGGCATCGAGCGTGGCGAAGGCAACCGTCGACAGCGGCACGAACACCATTCCCATGCCCAGGCCCTGGATCACGCCGGAGCTGATGATCAGCCAGTTATCCATCTGCGGCGAGAAGCTGGCCATGGTGTAGAGCGAATGCGCTGTCAGGAGGAAACCGATGACGACGAGAATCCTGGCATCCATCTTGCCCATGATGCGCCCGACGACGAGCATGGAAATCATGGTGCCGACGCCGCGCGGCCCGATGACGATGCCGATGGTGACGGTCGGATAGCCGAAGATGGTCGACAGCATCGGCGGCAGCAGCGACATCGAGGCCAGGATCAGCACGCCCATGACGAAGATGAACGCCAGCCCGGTGACGAAATTGCGATCGAGGAAAATCTTCGGATCGATGAAGGGATGTTCCGACGTCACGGTGTGAATGATGAACACCCAGAAGCCGGTGATCGAAAGGCCAAGCTCGATCCAGATCTCGACCGAGGAAAACCAGTCGACCTCGCCACCGCGATCAAGCATCAGCTGCAGGGCGCCAACGCCGAGCGATATCATGGCAAAGCCGAAGAAATCGAAGCTGCGCACCCGCCGGGCAACGGCCGGCAGATAGGCGGCCATGCCCAGGAAGGCGAGGATGCCGACCGGCAGGTTGATGAAGAACACCCAGCGCCAGTTGAAATTCTCGGTCAGCCAACCGCCAAGCGTGGGGCCGAGGATCGGTCCCAGCATGATGCCGGCGCCCCATATGGCCATCGCCTGGCCATGGCGCTCCTTGGGATTGATGTCGAGCAGGAAAGTCTGCGACAGCGGCACGATCGCGGCGCCAAACACACCTTGCATCAGCCGGAAAAGCACGATCGTTTCCAGGCTCCACGCCAGGCCGCACAACATCGAGAAGATGGTGAAGCCGACCACCGCCGTCAGGAACAGTTCCTTGCGGCCGAAACGGTCGGCGAGCCAGCCGGTGACAGGCGTCATGATGGCGGCGGCGACGATGTAGGAGGTCAGCACCCAGTTGATGTTGTCGGGCGAGGCGCCGAGGTCGCCGGTCATGGTCGGCAGCGCGACGTTGGCGATCGTGGTGTCGAGCGCCTGCATGATCGTCGCCAGCATGAGCGCGACGGTGATCAAGCCACGATGCGGCACTTCTTTGAATGGTTCGGACGTGCTCATGGCGTAGAACTTCCAGAAGGTAACTGAAACATGTACAACGGGTTTCCGGGCGGCAAAGCCTGCCGTTGAGAGGCCTTCATCGCGGTGGGACGCGATTATCGATGTGGGGGTTACATCGACTGAAAGTCTCGATTTGGCGGATGCCTGCCGCCCGGAAACCTGAGGACCGACGGGTCCGTGTCGAAGATTTCAGCTTCGGCCTGACCGCGACGCGGCTCTGCCCAAACGCTGATCCTTCCCACCCCTCCCATCAGTCCAATCCTGCAACTCGCTCCCACCCGCCTGGTCCCCGCGGGTTTCCGCTGAGTTACCGCGCGGGCTCGCCGGCCGTGGCGTGACCGAAGATCGACGGCCAGCCACGTGCCACGCCGGTGTCGACGGTGACGGAGGCGCTCATGCCGGTACGCAGCGCCATCTTGGCATCGGGATCGGTCAGTTCCAGGCGTACCGGAATACGCTGGGTGACCTTGACCCAGTTGCCCGTGGCGTTCTGGGCCGGCAGCAGCGAGAAGTCCGCGCCGGTGCCGGCACCGATAGCCTTGACGGTCGCCTCGAAGGTCCTGCCCGGATAGGTATCGACCACGATCTCCGCCTTCTGACCCGGCTTCATGTTGGTCAGTTGGGTTTCCTTGAAATTGGCGTCGATCCAGGTATCGCCGGTCTCGACCAGCGCAAACAACGGTGTGCCGGAGCCGACATACTGGCCGACCTTGAAGGACGCGGCTTGATAGACAAGACCATCGGCAGGCGCCTTCACCGTGGTCTGCGCCAGGTCATAGGCAGCCTTGTCGCGCGCGGCGAGTGCCGACATCACGGTCGGATGCTTGTCTGTCTCGATATCGGGATTGCCGCCAAGCGCCGCCTTGGCGCTGACGATGCCCTGTTCGGCAACGGCGAGCTGCTGCTTGGCCTTGTCGAGATCATTCCTGGCTTCATCCAGCGAAGACTTGGCATTGATCCCTTTCTGGGCAAGATCGGCGGCGCGGTCATATTGCGACTGCGCATAGGCAACTTCACTGCTGGCGGATTTCTCCTGCGCCATCGCCTGGCCGTAGGCGGCGCGCAACTGCTCGACATTGAGGCGCGCGGCAGCCACAGCGGCATCGGCCTGGGCAAGCGCGATGCGGTAGGGCTCTGGATCGATGGCGAACAGGAGATCGCCCTGCTTCACCGTCTGATTGTCCGATATGGCGACCTGGACGATACGACCAGCCGTGTCGGAGGCGATCGACACCTTGGCCTGCTGCAGATTGGCGTTTTCCGTTTCCTGGTAGCGCCCGCCCGTCACCCAGACATAGCCGCCGCCGACGATCAATGCCGCCGGCAAGGCGAACATCAAGAAGAAGCGACCGATGCGGCGCTTCTTCTTCGGCGCTGACTGCACGAGAGGAGCGACCGCGACAGGGGCAGCCGGCTGGGCCGGCGCTTCCATCTCCACCTTGGGAGCGTTTTCTTCTATTTTAGCTACCGCGTTCATGCTGTCGCACCTTCCGCACTCTTGATCTTTTCAAGCGACGAAGCTTCGCTGTCCGTCAGATTTTGTACGATTACATCCAGCGCCCGGATCAGGACGCGCCGATCTTCCGGCGAAACGCCGCTGAGCGATTCCTCATAGACTTCGCCAGCAAGGCTCTTGACGTCCGCATAGGCCGCGTTCGCCTTCTCGGTTGGGAAGATCATGCGCACGCGTCGGTCCGCCGCGTCGGAGCGGCGTTCGATCCAGCCGCCCTCCTCCATCCGGTCGACCAGGCGTGAGACGCTGATCGGCTCGATTTCGAGCAGTTCGGCGAGCCGCGCCTGTGCAACGCCCGCCTCCTTGGCAACGCGGACCAGAAGCCGCCATTGCGCCGAAGAGAGGCCGAGCCCGCTGGCGCGCGCCTCAAAGCGCTTGCGCATCAGGCGCTGCACGTCGTGGATCAAAAATCCCAATCTGTCGATGCCATCTGAAACCATGAGCGGTATATATAATAAGCGTGCTTACTATTCAAGATGCCGGATCGCGATGAAAGTGGCAAAATGCGCATGGCAGGCCTGCAACCCGATCCTGGTTAGCGACAGGTGAACGCGTGCCCGTGCGCAACAACGCCCGGAAGGCAACAAGGCGCCGTCTTCAAAGGCGGTTTCGGACAACCATGGTGACAACAAAGAATGCGCCGAGCGAGCTGGTGATGATGCCGATCGGCAGTTCCTGCGGCGGCAGCAGGGTCCGGGCCAGAAGATCGCTTGCCAGCAGGAGCACCGCCCCGAACAGCGCGCAGCTTGCGATCAAGCGCAGATGCAGGGAACCGGCCAGCGGCCGCGACAGATGCGGGATCATCAATCCGACAAAGCCGATGACACCGGCGACCGAGACGAGGATTGCCGTCGAGAAGGCGGCCACGAGAAATGTCGTCCTGCGCATGCGGGCCACCGGCACGCCGAGGCTTTCGGCAGCGCTTTCGCCGGCCAGGAAAGCGTCCAGCTTGCGGTGGTTCCACAGCCCGTAGGCCGCGATCGTGCCAGCGCCCACCGCACCCAGCCACACATTGTCCCAGCGCGCCAGCCCGAGCCCGCCCATGGTCCAGAACAGCACCGAATGGGCCGCGCGCTGGTCGCCGGCAAAAACCAGATAATTGGTCAAGGCCGTGAACATGAAGGAGACGGCAAGGCCAGCGAGGATCAGCCGCTCCGGACCTTGCCCCCTCACCCGCGCCACCAGCAAAAGCACGATGGAAGCGGCGAGTATGCCGCCGGTGAACGCAGCCACAGGCAAGGTCCAGATGCCGAAACTGTCGCCGAGGACGGTGATGACGGAAACCGCGCCGGCAGCGGCTCCCGACGACAGGCCGAACAGGAAGGGGTCGGCAAGGTCGTTGCGGGTCACCGTCTGCAAAAGCGCGCCGACGATGCCCAGCCCGCCGCCGACACAGATCGCCAGGATCGTGCGCGGCAGCCGCAGGTCGACGACGATCCTGCCGACCGGACCCGATATCTGAGGTTCATCCAGCCCGATGGAACGGCCAAGGGCGGCGACGACATCGGCTAGAGGTATCAGCGTCGAGCCGTAGGCGATCGACAGCAGCGCCAGCGCGACGAGCGCCACCGCGCCCGCCGTCATGGCCAGCGTGAAGCCCTTGTGCCCGGAAAGCGCGCCGGATTTGTGCTCCCGGGCGAGAGCCATCAGAACGCTTCCGGATGCATCGCCCTGGCGATCTTGCCGATGGCGTCGATGTTCGCCGGTCCTGGCGTCAGCTCGGCGTAACGAAGCGCCACGAAGCGCTCGTTCCTGACTGCGTCCGTCTCTTTCATCGCCGGGTGCGCCTTCAGGAAATCGAGCAGTTTCCTGTAACCGCCGCCGTCCTGATAATCGAGCAGGATGAGGAATTGCGGATTGCGCGCCGCCACCGTCTCCCAGTCCGTGTTGCCCCAGCTCGTGTCCATGTCGGCCATGATGTTGTCGCCGCCGGCCGCCGATATCATGGCGCTGGGGATGGCGAACTTTCCCGCGGTAAACGGCTTGTCCTCGCCGGAATCGTAAAGGAACACGCGTGTTCCCTTGGCGCTGCCGACCTTGGCGATGATATCGGCGAGTTGCGCCTTCCAGCCGGAGACAAGCTTCTCCGCTTCTGCTTCCTTGCCGAAGATCTTGCCCAGCTTTTCGATGTCGCCATAGAGCAGGTCCATGGAGGCGGCCGGGCGGCTCCTGTCGAGATGGACGCAGCTTTCGGTCAGCACCAGCGTCTTGATGCCGTGCGGAGCGAGCGTGTCGGGGGTCACGTCACCGCCAGGCTTCATGCCGTAGCACCAGCCGGCGAAGAAGAAGTCGGGCTCGACGGCGAGGAGGTTCTCCAGCGTCGGATATTTCGGTGCCAGTTCGGGAATGGAACCCTGCTCTGCCTTGAAGTCGGGGCCGACTTTATACCATCCGGTGATACCGGTCAGGCCGACAATAGACGGCTGCAGCTTCAGCGCGAAGGCCATCTCGGCCATGTTGAGATCATGGATGACGGCGCGCTTTGGCGGCGCGTCGAAGGTCAGCGGCTTGCCGCAGCTGTCGACGGTCACGGGGAAGGCAAAGGCCGTCGAGGCCAGCAACGAGAAGACGAGGGACAGGGCGAGGCGTTTCACGGACTTTGCTCCTTGGTTGAACCGTGTCGGATAAGGATGGATTTGATCAGGACGGCGGTGCGGCGCGGTTCGGAAGCTCGAACACCGTCAGTTCGCGGTCCTCGGTGGGATGGCGCAGGCGAAACACGTCGATGCCGAAAATCTCGCGGATCAGCTGCTGCGTCAGCGCCTCGTGCGGCGGCGCCAGCGCATGCAGCCGAGCCTCGTTCATCACCGCCACCTTGGTGGCGAAGGGTGCCACCAGCGTCAGATCGTGCAGCACCGCGATCACGGTCATGCCGAAGCCGGCCACCAGTTCGAGCAGTTCCGCGCGGGCGCGCGGATCGAGGTGGTTGGTCGGCTCGTCGAGGAATAGGATTTTGGGCTTCTGCGCGATGGCGCGTGCAAGCTGGGCGCGTTGGCGTTCGCCACCAGACAGCGAGCCGATGGTCCGGCCGAGCAGCGGCAACAGGCCGGTCCGCCGCAGCGCATCCACGACAATGTCGCGTTCCTCGCCGCGGCGCCTCAGGCCGGCATGCGGGACGCGGCCAAGCTCGACATAATCGATCACCGCCAGCCGTGGGTCCGGCTGGTCTGTCTGGCCCACGACGGCGATATGCAGGGCCCGCTCGGCGGGTGAAATCCTGTCCAGGCGTCGCCCGCCAAGCTTCACCTCCCCCGAGCTTGGCCTGAGCATGCCGGACAACATGCGCAGCAGCGTGGTCTTGCCGGCGCCGTTGGGGCCAATGATGGCGAGGCGGTCGCCTGACGTCACCGACAGGCTGACCGCATGGACCAGATGCCGGCCATTCGCCATCGCGCCCAAGTCGCGCGCATCGAGAAGCGGCGCTGTCACCGATTGCCATCCGCCAGCTTGCCGGGTCCCGGGATGCGGGCCAGCGTCTTGCCGGCTAGGCGCGGCGGACGTTGTCCGGAATTGCACCAGCCGTCGGGAAGCGAGGCGTAAAGCCTGGCAAACCGCACGAGATCGGCAGCGTCGGCCTGCGCATCGACCGACCCGAAGAGATAGGCGGCCTTGCCAGGCGCCTGGAAAGCCACCACCAGGGGACGCGCGCAACCCGCCATGCAAGCCACGCCCTCGACCGTGAAACCAAGCGCCACGTCAGGCTGGGCCGAGAGGCGGGAGCGCAACTCGGTGCACAAACCTTCGCCCGACCTGACGCCGGTCGGCACGTCGCGGCAAAGGGTGCACACGATGATCTGGTGCATGGGTCCGGGGTGAATATGATCGATTGCGCCGTCCAACTTCCCGTCACTTTCAAAACTGGCGACGGAAGGATGTTGGTCGACCGGCCGACAAGACCGATGTCCACGTTTCCTCCCGGCACACCCCGTCCGGTCAACTCAGTGATGGCAGGTCTCCTGGCTCACGGGTCTCTGCGCAATCCTGCCTTCCCAGCCTTGCCGGCCAGTGGCGTTCCGGATCTTGCTCGCCGCTTACAGTTGCGGGGGCAGCCGCGGCCTCGACCCAAAATCGGATCTCACCGCGTTCCCTTTTCACCCCTCGCCTTTCGGCTCGGGGACCATCACGAGTCGCAGCCTAGGCCGCGCGCGGCGGCGAGGCAAGCCGATCGTTTGTTTTGTTATAACAGAACCAACAAATGGTCAATCGCTGTCGCGGGCGATCAGTTCCAGCGGCCAGACCTCCCTGATGGTCTCTGGCCCGGCGGCCCCCGCAAAACCCGGCAGCGACGCCAGCAGCATTTCGGCGAGCCGCCGTCCCATGGGCTGCAGCGCCGGGCGGAAAGCGGTCAACGCCGGCGAGAAATAGCGGCAGAGCGGCGTATCGACGATGACGGTCACCGCCATGTCGTGACCCGGTTTGATGCCCATCTCGGCCAGCGCCTTGCAGCCCCCAAGCGCCATTGCGTCATTGTTGAAGATGATGGCGGTCGGCGGGTCCTTGCGCCGCATCACCTGCGGTGTCACTTCGTAGCCACCGGCCTCGTTGATGAAGCCGCCGGCAATCAGGCCGGGATCGACGGCGATGCCATGCCGGCGCAAGGCCTTGCGGTAGCCGTCGAGGAACAGATAGCCGAAATTCAGATCGAGCGACGGGCGGATGGCGGCGATCCGGCGATGGCCGCGCGCCACCAGCCGATCGACCGCGTCGGCGCCTGCTTTTTCGAAATCGAGATCGAGCGAGGGGTAGGCCTTGTCGCCGGAGCGGCTGCGGCCGAGCGTGGCGAAGGGGAAGCCGGCCTGGGTCAGATAGTCGATGCGCTCGTCCTCGCGCCGCGTCCAGGCCAGCACAACCGCATCGGCACGGCGCGTCTCGACGACACGCCGCAGGCGCTCCTGCTGATAGTCGCCCGGCGCGCCCATCACCACGATGAGATCCAGCCCGCTTTCGGCGAGCCGGCCCTGCAATCCAGTCAGGAACGGAATGAAGAACGGCTCGCCGTATTCCTGGTCGCCCGGATGCGGCTGCAGCATGAATGCGATCGAGTGGGTAGCGCCTTGCCTGAGACTGCGGCCGGACTGGTTCGGCGAATAGTTGAGAGCCCTGGCCGCCTCGAGAACGCGCTGGCGCGTGTGGGCATTGACGTCGGCGCGGCCGTTGAGGGCGCGCGACACCGTGCCGATCGAAATGTTCAGGTGACGGGCAAGGTCGTGAATGCTGGACGCCAAGTGACTCTCCCCCTTGCTTGGCTAGCACCGGTGGCCGCCCTGGCCAAGGCGCAACGACGATTTTCATGGGCGGCCGATTGACATTCTACGCCTTCGGGTGTGTTCTCGTAAACGTTTACGGAAAAACGTTTACGGTCACGTCGTGAACGCCGGGACGATCGGCCTGGAGGGGCCGAGAGGAGGAGCGCTGGATGATCGACGCCGTTCTGGTCGGCTGCGGAGCGATGAGCAAGGCCTGGCTCGATGCCGCGCGGCAAATCGACGGGCTCGCCATTGTCGGCCTTGTCGATCTCGATGCCGACAGGGCGAAGGCCAGGGCTCGCGAATACGACCTTGGTGGTGCCGTCACCGGCACCAGTCTCGACGCCGTGCTCGACCAGACCCGACCGCAAGCGGTCTTCGATGTGGTGGTTCCCGCCGCCCGGCGCGACGTTGCGTTTTCCGCCTTTGCCCATCATTGCCATCTGCTGACGGAAAAGCCGCTCGCCGATAGCCCGGAGAATGCCCGCGCCATCGTCCAGGCCGCCCGCCAGGCCGGGCGCATCCATGCTGTCGTCCAGAACCGCCGCTATGTCACCAATGTCAGGCGCATCCGGAGATTTCTGGACTCCGGCGCCATCGGCAAGCCGACCAGCATCCACGCCGACTTTTTCGTCGCACCACATTTCGGCGGTTTTCGCGAGGAGATGGCCCATGTGCTGCTGCTCGACATGGCGATCCACACATTCGACGCCGCCCGCTACATGGTCAATGGCGAGCCGGCCGGCGTGCATTGCCAGGAATGGGAACCGGCCAATTCCTGGTACCGACAGGGCTCGTCGGCCAGCGCGGTCTTCGATCTCGGCGACGGCAAGGTCTTCACCTATGCGGGCAGCTGGTGCGCGGCCGGCTTCCGCACCAGTTGGGAGGGCAGCTGGCGCGTCGTCGCCGAGCGCGGCAGCCTGATCTGGGACGGCCATGACGGGTTGAAGGCGGAAGTGGTGGTGCCGGGCCGCGACGGCATGTTCGACAAAATTCAGCCAATCGAGGTGCCCGCGCTCGATCCCGCCTGCCGCGTCGACGGCCATCTCGGTATCATCAGGGATTTCATGCGCGCCATCGAGACCGGCACCGAGCCGGAAACGCGCGGCGCCGACAACATCAAGAGCCTGGCCATGGTCTTTGGCGCCATCGAGAGCGCCGAAACCGGACGCCGCGTGATGATCGCAAAGGAGGCACAATGATGCCAAACCCGCTCCTCGACATCAGGATCGGCACCATGGTGCGGGCCAACCTCGACGACCCGGCCGCCTATATCAAGGCAATCCTGCCGCTCGGCTTCGAGAGCATCCAGCCCTTCTTCTGGCAGACACTGGGCGGCAAGGACCTGCCCCGGCTGGCGGGCCAGATCCGCGAGGCGATCGGCGATGCCGATGTCACGGTGTCGTCGCTCGGCGTGTTCGGCAATCCGCTGGAGGGCGGCGATGTCGACCGTAGCGTGCTCCAGGCCTGGGAGACGGTCATCGACAATGCGCATTTGTTCGGCGCCTCGATGGTCTGCGGCTTTACCGGCCGGCTCCGCGGCAAGCCGCTGACAGACAGCCTGCCGCGCTTTCGCGAGGTGTGGGGGCCGCTGGCCAGGCGCGCCGCCGACAAGGGCGTTCGCATCGCCTTCGAGAACTGTGCGATGGACGGCAACTGGGCTGCTGGTGACTGGAACATCGCCCACAATCCGGACGCCTGGGAGCTGATGTTCAACGAGTTGCCTGACGACAATCTCGGCCTCGAATGGGAGCCTTGCCACCAGCTCGTCTATCTGATCGATCCGATGCCGCAGATCCGCAAATGGGCGCCGCGCATCTTCCACGTCCATGGCAAGGACGCGACGGTGCGCTGGGACGTCATTCGCGAGCACGGCGTGTTCGGCCGGCTGTCGTTCGTACAGATGCGCACACCAGGCTTCGGCGACAGTGACTGGACGCGGGTGATCAGCGAATTGCGGCTGGCCGGCTACAAGGGCGCGATCGACATCGAAGGCTGGCACGACCCGGTCTATCGCGGCGACCTCGAGATAACGGGGCAGGCACGCGCGCTGGAGTATCTCAAGCTATGCCGGGGAGGTGCGAGCTACCTGCCAAATCCGGCGTGAGGACCGGTCGGCGGGAGGAGCCGGCCGCAAGTGGTACTGCCAAAGCAATCGTTCAAAGGCCCCTCGGCTGACGAGGGAAACAATGGGAGGAACGTGCATGAGCATCGCGATCAGAACGACACTTCTGCGGACGACCGTGGTGGCGGCCGCCACGGCGCTTACCGCCGCAATCTCCACCTTGCCGGCGCAGGCGCTCGACGGCCAATGGTGCAAGGACGTCCACATCCGCTTCTTCGTTGGCGGCGCCGAGGGCGACGCCTTCGGCACCATCGTCTACAATGGCGCCAAGCAGGCCGCGGCCGATCTCGGGCCCAAGGTCGACTACATCTTCTCCCAGTGGGACGCGGAGAAGATGGTGCAGCAATTGCGCGAAGCGGTCGCGGTCAAGCCCCAGGGCATCGCCATGATGGGCCATCCGGGCGACGCCGCGATCATGCCACTCGCCGAAGAGGCGCATAAGGACGGTATCAAGATGATGTACCAGAACGTCCCGGTGCCGAAGGTGACGGCGGCGTTCGGTGGCGGCTATGTCGGCGCGCAGCAGGAACAGCAGGGCCGCGCGCTCGGCGCCGAAGCGCTCAAGCTCGGCAAGCTCAAGGCCGGCGACAAGGCAATCATGATCGGCCCGTTCGAGAACGAGAACCGCGGCGCGCGCGAGCGCGGCACCGTGGCGGCGCTGAAGGAAGCGGGCGTCGAGGTCATCCAGCTGTCCTCGCCGCCAAGCGGCGAATGGGCTTCCGACCCTAACCTCGCCATTCCGGTGATCACGGCGGCGCTTCTCAATCACCCGGATATCAAGGCGGTGGGCTATCCCGGCGGACAGATGCTCGGCAATGTCCCCACCTACATGCAGGCGGCGGGCCGCAAGCCTGGCGATATCTTCAACTTCGGTTTCGACACCAGCCCGCAGATCGTCGAGGGCTTCAAGGGCGGCTGGGTGCAACTGACGGCCGACCAGCAGCCATTCCTGCAGGGCTATCTGCCGATCCTCAGCCTGTGCCAGCAAGTGGTGCTGGGTCTGGCGCCGATGAATGTCGACACCGGCGCCGGTTTCGTCACGCCCGAAAATTACGAGATCGTCGCAGAACTCGCCAAGCAGGCGCTGCGCTGACCTCCCAAGCCGCCGGCCGGGATCAGGCCCCGGCCGGCGGGACCGCTGGCGAGAAAGCTGGTGCGAGACAATCAAGCGAGGACCCGATGGCCGAACGTCTCATAGAACTGCGCGATATCGCTAAGTCCTACGGCCACGTCTATGCGTTGGGCGGGGTCAATCTCAGCGTCGACCGCGGCGAGGTGGTCGGCCTCATCGGCGACAACGGCGCCGGCAAGTCGACGCTGATCAAAATCCTATCCGGCGTGGTCAAGCCGACGAGCGGAGAGATTCTCATCCGCAGCAAGCCGGTGACCGGATGGAATGCGGCACGTTCGCGAGAGGCCGGCATCGAGACGGTGTTCCAGGACCGGGCGCTGGCCGTGCAGCAGACGATCGTGCGCAACATCTTCATGGGCCGCGAACTCACCGGTTTTCTCGGCTGGCTGAAGGTCAGCAAGGAAATCGAAGAGGCAAGTCGGCTGATGCGCGAGATCGGCTTCACCTCGAAAGTATTCACGCCGCACTCGATCGTCGGCCAGCTGTCGGGCGGCGAACGCCAGGGCGTGGCGATCGCGCGCGCCATCTACAAGCAGGCGGAATTGATCGTCCTCGACGAGCCGACGACGGCGCTGTCGCTGACCGAGACCGCCAAGGTCTTCCACTTCGTGCGCCAGGTGCGGGCGAGCGGCCGCTCGATCCTGTTCATCGGCCACAACATCCACCACGTTTTCGACATCGCCGACCGTTTCGTGGTGCTCGACCGCGGCAAGGTTGCGCTCACCGCCGACCGCAGCGAAATCAAGTCGGCCGAAGACCTCATCAACTTCATGGAAGACGTCGCGCATCCGGGCGGGTTGGCCGGACTGCACGACACCGGCGACGCGGAGCAGAGAGCACGATGAGCAAGACCATGGAGCCCGATCTGCACGAGCCGTCGGCCGGCATTTCCCGCCAAGGCAGTTCCCAAAACGAGTGGAAGCACCCGTCCGATCATTGGCTGCGCGGCTTCGTCCTCGACAATCGGGCGTCGCTTGGCACGCTCGCCGTGTTCATCGTCATGATGGCGGTCTTCATGATCGCCAACCCGACGGTCTTCACAACCTGGTATCTCTACAGCGCCGTGCTCACCACGCTTCCCGTGGCGCTGTTCGTGGTCGTGCCGCTGGTCTTCGTCGTCACCTGCGGCGAAATCGACCTGTCGTTTCCCGCGACGATGGGTTTTGCCTCCTGGGTCTTCGCGCTGGTGGTGCAGGCCGGCTACGATCCGTTCCTCGGCATTGCGGCAGCGCTGGTCACCGGCACGCTGCTCGGCTTCCTCGTCGGGTCGCTGGTAGTGTATGGAGGGCTGTCGTCGCTGATCGCCACGCTTGGCATGAATTTCCTGCTGCGCGGACTGATCCAGATCATCAATGAGGGCAGATCGACTTCGCTGACCAGCCTTGCCGACAGCTGGGCCTACAGGATCTTCTCCAGCCAGTTCCTGGGCATCCCGGTGCAGATCTTCTGGGCCATCGCCTTCGTCGTGCTGTCGGCGATGCTCTACAACCGCCACCGCTTCGGCGCGCAGGTGAAGGTGGTCGGTGACAATCCCGACAGTGCCCAGCAGATGGGCATCGACGTCAAGCGCGTGCGGGTGAAGGTGTTCGTCTTCGTCGGCATCGGGGCCGCGATCGCTGGCACGTTCTCCGTAATGATCAACTTCACCTGGTGGCCAACCGCTGGCGACGGTTATCTCTTGCCGGTGCTGGCTTCGGTGTTCGTCGGCGGCACGCCGACCTGGGGTGGCATCGGCACCGTGGCCGGCGGCGCGATCGGCGCCGTCACGGTGTCGTTTATCCAAACCGGTGTCGTGGCGGCTGGCCTGAGCGGCTTCTACGTCCAGTTCTTCAACGGGCTGATCATCATCCTTTCTCTGCTTGGCCACAAATGGAACCAGGCGCGCTACCGCTGAACCAGTCGGCCCTTTAACGGCAATTTGCGGCCCATCCGAGCCACCAACAGACGACAGGCCGCGCGGACGAGACCGCGCGGCCCGATCGCCCATTTGCGCCATGCGCAATTTCGATCAAACTGGCCGGGCAACGAGGCGCCAGAGTGAGGACGCCACATGCGAGGAACACATGAACCCGACCGAGAAAGCGCTATGGTTTGTCGAAAGCCATCTGCCGGAAGCTGTTACGCTCGACGACGTCGCCCAAAGCAGCGGCGTATCGCGCTTTCATGTGACGCGCGCCTTCGGCGCCGCCACCGGCCGCTCCGTCATGGGTTACATGCGCTCGCGCCGGCTGACCGAGGCGGCGCGC